>DATMQU010000501.1:0-3100 GCA_035566715.1 Vicinamibacteria bacterium | reverse complement strand
GACCCCGCCCTGGTCCTCCCCCTGGGCACCGCGCTCGCCGCCGGCCTCTACGGACTGAGCCTGGCCCTGGCCCAGCCGTGGATCTTTCCCCTCGGCGTGTGCGTTCTCGACCTGGCGATTTTCCTCCCCCGGGGGTCCTGGCAGCTGGCCGAAGGCCCGTCCGCCCGGGGGACGGTCGCCCCTTTCTTGGTCCTCGTCGCCCTCCTCGCTCTCACCCAGTACCCCTGGAACCGGATCGGGCCTACCGGCGAGTTCCTCATGGACCCGCTCGTCACCTACGACACCGGCTTCCACGTGGGCCTGGCCCGCGAGCTCACCCTCGGCTACCCCCCCCAGCTCCCCGGTGTCTCTGGCTTCCCCATGCGCTACCACCTGGGGATCGACCTGGTGCGGGCCGCGGCCCTGCGCTGGGCGGGGGTCGATCCCTACGACTCGATCACCCGGCTCGACGTCACCCTCGGCGCCCTCGCCCTCATCCTGGCCCTCCGCGGGGTCGTCTTCTGCCTGCGCGGAAGCCCGGCCGCGGTGGCCCTCGTCCCTTGGACGCTCCTCCTCACCGACTTCTCGTTCGTCTTCGCCGCGAACCCTTCCGCCCATTGGTGGACGGACCTCTTGCGGGCGAACCTGCTGATCTCGCTCTTCCTGGCCAACCCCGTGGTGCCCGCCCTCGCCCTGGCCCTCGGCGCCTTGATCGCGCTCGGCCGGCACCAGGCCGGCGAGGGCCGCGGGTGGCTGGCCGTGGCCGCGGTCCAGGCCTTGGCCGTACCCTTCTTCAAGGTCTTCCTGGGCGCGCACCTGCTCTTGGGCCTGGGAGCCGCCGCCGTCCTGCACCGCCGCCGCCTGTGGCCGCTCCTCGCCACCGCTTTGGCCTGCGGGCTGGGCACCGCCGCCCTCGTCCTGGGGCAGGGCGCGCAGACGGTGGCGGTGGCGTTCGCTCCCCTCGACCTGGTCCGAGTCACTCGCGAGACCCTGGAGTTGGCGCCGCTCCCCGGCCCGTCCCTGTTCGTCTTCAGCCTCTTCTGGGTGGCCTGCTCGCTCGGCCTCCGCCTCCTGGGTCTACCCGCGGCGCTGCGCGCCCTCCGGTCGGACCACGCGCCCGCGGTGGCCCTCGCGGCGATGGCCCTAGCGGCGTGGCCGCTGGGCCTGCTCTTCCGCGTGTCCGCCCCCGAGGTCTTGGAGGGCCAGCGGGTCGTGAACGACGCCGCCTATCTCATCGAGCAGGGAGGGCCGCTGCTCTGGATCTTCACCTCTCTGACCCTGGTCGGGCTCGGAGCGTCCGTGGCCCGCACGGCCCTCGTTGGCCTCGCCGTCGCCGTCCTGGCCCTGCCCGCCACCCTCCAGTTTCTGGTCAAGAAGGCGGGGCTTCCCCCCGACCGGCTTCCCGCCGCCACCGTGCGGGCCATGGACGCGCTCGCACGGTCGAGCCAGCCGGGGGAGGTCGTCCTCCAGCGCCCCGGGGCGCGCTATCCGCCGGCTCCGGTGATCCTGATCGGGCGACGGGTGCCCTACGAGCGCTTCACGCCTTACCTGACGCAGTTCGCCCCCCGCGAGGCCCTGGAGGCACGGCACGAGACCGTCTACCGCTTCTTCCGGACGTCGGACGGGGGGGAGGCCCGGGAGATCGCCCGCGGTCTGGGCGCGCGCTTCCTCTGCCTCTACGGGGGGGACCGCATCCGCTTCGAGGCTCCGGCAATGCTCGAGCCGATCTACGAGGAGCCCGGGGTCCGCCTCTACCGCATCAGCCCCGAGGCCCCCTGAGGGCTCGGGGTCGATCGGGCGCCTCCCCGACGGTCAGAAGCACGACGGATAGCAGCTCCCCCGGAAGCTGCCCGTGCCCCGGCGCACCCAGTTCTCGCTGTAGAGGACAGCCCACTGCTCGTTGAAGTCGTTGGTGTTCTTGACCTGCATCTCCTTGCCGTCGAAGCGGGCGCAGAAACCCTGGGTACTCAGGTACTGGGCAATGCCCTGGGTATAGGCGTCCTTGTTCAGGACCCGGGGCCAGCCGTCCTGCTTCACGTCGGTGAAGTCGAAGAGCTGTTTTTGCTCTGTGAGCAGCTTCTGGATGGCGGCGTCGACCTGAGAGTAGAAGTAGGAGTCTGCGCGGTCGTCGCAGGCGATACAGTCGCTGGGGCCGAGCGGACAACCGGCAGTGATGATGGGCGGGGGCGGGGCCACCGGGATGGCGGCGGGGTGGCACGTGGACTGGTAGGAAGGAAGACCGTGGCGGAGTCTCGCCTGGCTGGTGGTGACCGCGTACTGGTCGTTGAAGTCGTTGCTGTTCTTGACCCCGAGTTCCGAGCCGTCGAAATACCCGCAGAGCCCGGCGGCGTCGAGGTTCTTCAAGAGCTGCACGTAGAAGGGGCCAAGGTTCTTGACCTGATCGCCGTCGAAGAGCTCCGGCTTCTGCTGCCGCACCTGGCCGACGGCGGTCTCGATGTCGTTGAGGAAGCTCGGGGTCTCGTAGGGACATCTGAAGGCCTGCGCTCCCGGCCCCAGGCGGTCGCAGGTCTTGTTGAGGGACGCCGGAGTGGTCGGCACCGGCGTCGGCGTGGGCGCGGGCAGCGGCGTGGGGGTGGGGGCGGGAGCCGGCCTCGAGGGCGAGTTCCCGCCGCAGTACCCGAGAAAGGAGGCCAGCCCGGCCACGGCAATTTGGGAAACTAACGGGGATCTTCCGGTCTTAAGCACTGTCTGCCTCCCGACCCCCGCCGTTCGGGGAGTCCATATCGAATCTTCTCAGCCCCGCCCCCAGGAAGAGCCGTCTTCGTTTCCCCTCCCTCTGACCCACGCAACGAGCAGAGCCAACCGCCCACGCGGCGTCAAGGTCCCGTGAACGCCCAGGGGCGGAAAGAGACCGGGGGGAACATCTCGCTGTCAAAACCGGCCGCATTTTAGCCTGAACCGTCGCCGGGTGTCCACCATTTCCTGGGGGTGCTCATACAGGGATCCCCCGCCGGTGGTGGCTCTCCGTTAGCCGAAAAGCACCACGTCCGGGTGCAGGATAGGCTCCACCGGCAGTCCGCCCGCCTCGACGCCGAAACCCCGCGGGACGGCCAGGGCCAGGAGCCCTCCCCCTTCGTCGAGGACCCGGAGTCGGGCGGGG
>DATMQU010000500.1:0-7526 GCA_035566715.1 Vicinamibacteria bacterium | reverse complement strand
CTTCGAAGGAGGGCTCGAGGTCATGATTGTGGTGGACGACAAGGGAGCCAACATGGAGAAAACCTACTTGCTTCTGCTGCGTCGCTACCTCTTCGATGACCTCCCTAGCGGGGGCCTCCTCAACATCCGCGGCAAGGTGGTGGGGAAGCTCCGCGACCAGATGACCGCCGACCTCCAGCGGCTGAAGACCGGAACGGAGGGAGACTTCGCAAAGGTCGACCGCGGCACCTAGCTTGGAGAACGCCTCCCCGCGGCAAAGCTAGGATCGCCCGCTTTGGGCCACCCCGGAGGTTCCCGGTCTAAGCGGTGACCGGACGGCGCGCGCGGCCGGTCACGGCCACCGCGAGCGTCCCCAAGATGGCCCCCCCCGCGATCGTGAACCAGATCCAGAGCGTGAGCTGGGGCAGGACACCTATGAGAAGCCACTTCGCGATCGGGTTCATGTCGGGCAGATTCGGCGGGGCGACGTCATAGTGGGTTCCCCACCTTCCGAGGATGGCGAAAAGCATGACGATCATCACGGGAATGCGGGCCGCCAGGCCGTAGGCCAGCAGGACCTTCCCCAGAGCCGGCCAGGCACGGTAGGCCACGACCGCACCCAGAAGGGAAAGAACGACGAAGGTGCCGAAGGCGGCGAACCCCTGCGCGGGCAGGCCGAGCTTGACCGCGCCGAAGCCCAAGGCCGGCACAAGCGCGAAGCCGAGGATGGAGTAGAGGATCGCGGGTCCCACCGCGGCCGGTCCGTGACCCGCGTTCGCCAGCTTCAAGCCGAAATAGGCCCCAAAGACCAGAACGAGCCAGGCGATGCCGACGATGGCGCCCCCGCCCCCCGCCTCCGGGTTGAATAGGGTCGGTGACCAATGCATCAGTTCTCCGGCCAGACGGAGCAAGGTAACGACAAGGGTGATCACGGAGGGGACAAGGATCAGTTTCTTAATCGCGACTTCGTTGGCCACGGAACCTCCTTATTGCCACAAAGCTCAGAGTAACGAACGCGACCGACGACAAAGAAAAGGGAGGGGTGCAACTTAAAGTGCCAACGATGGTCGGGTTCCTTCGTGCGGGGGGCGGGGTAGAAAGAGAGTGCGCGGGACAAACGGGCGAGGCCTTCTCTGACGCCAATGAGCCGACCCCGGCTGACGCTCGCATGGCTCCCTCGCTCAAGCACACGCTAACTCCCCGCGACCTCTCAGGCAAGATGGAAAAGCGGTGCCCACCCAGCCGAACAGGCAAGCTCCCGGTTCCTCACGTGCCTCCTGCCTAATCCCATCCAGGTCAGAAAGATAGATCAGAACCCCCGGCCCGCGCTTGGGCCACGCTCCACCCTCGGACGACGCCTTACACTTAAGGTTAGGATTGGGAAGGGGCGCTCCCCGCAGCCCGCGTGTTCACCCGGCGTGTGGCGGGCGCGCGTTGGCCGTCCAGGTGCCACCAGCCGACGCCGGCCTGGCGGCTCGGAACCGCTCCGCGCATGGACTCGAGCATCATGACCCGAGATCTCCCAAGAATCGCCCTCATCCTCGCCCTTCCGCTGGCAGGCTCGTGTTCTCGGGACGCCCTCCCGCCCCCGGGGCCTCTTGATTCCAGAGACACCGTCCAACCTCTGGTCGACATGCCATCCGAGGTTCGCTTCGATGGCGCCCTGCCCATCGCTTCGATTTTTCCAACTTTCGGCCGCTTCGCACTCTCGGGCATCCAGTCTCATCGGGGCGCCCGGATGGCCGTGGACGACCTCAACCGCCGGGGCGGGGTACGGGGGCGGAGCCTCAAGCTCCTCGAGTACCGAACGGGCAGCTACTTCCTGGATGCCCGCTTCGCAGCGGAGGACGCGGTGTCACGGTCGGGGGCCCTCGCGATGGTCGGCTCCAACGCCAGCTCGCTGTCGAAGGCCATGGCGGAGGTAGCGGAGGCCGACCGCATGGTCCAGGTCTCCAATGTCTCGACGGCTCAAGACCTGACGTGGAACCCCGTCACGGGGGCGAGCCACCGTTACGTGTTCAGAGTCTGCAATTCCGATGTTGTCCTCGGCCGTTTGCTGGCGGAGTTTGTGAAAGAGCGTCTGCGCGCGACTCGGGTGGCGGTGATGTACGAGGTGGGCCGAACCTACAGCGCCAAGCTCGCCAAGAGCTTCATCGAGCACTTCCAAGACCCTAAGGGCCCCAGGGTTACGGCGGAATTCTCGTACTTGCCGCTGGAGATCGATTTTGGAAGTCAGCTCAGAGAGGTCGGGGCCTTCGGAGCAGACGCCCTGTTCGTGCCGGGCTCCTTCACGGATGCGACCCTGGTGGCCATGCAGGCCCGGCGCTCAGGGATACGGGCGACCCTGTTGGGAGGCGACGCCTGGTCTAGCCAGCTCCTCTTCAAGAGGGGTGGGCCGACGACCCCTGCGTACTATGTCAATCACTGCTTCCCTCCCCTCGCCTTTCTGGAGGCCTACCGAGCGCGCTATGGCGAGGAGGCCGATGGCTGTCGAGCTCCGTTGGCCTACGACGCTGTTCAGGCCATTGCCGCCGCTCTCTCGTCGCTCGGTCCTCTCAGCGATGAAAACCTTCGCTCGGGGCTTGCCGTGACGAGGGAGCGTCTCCGTGACGCCCTCGCCCGGGTGGCGTTCATGGGGAAGACGGGATCAATTCGATTCGATGAACACGGGGACGTCTCCCGGGGCGTTGCCATCTCAGAAGTCGTCCCGGGACCCCACGCGTACGAGGTTCGGCCTTACGAGTGGCTGGGGGCACACTAAGGTGAACCCGGATCGACCGGCGACGAGCCTGCGAGACCTCAGCCTGAACTGGAAGGTCGCCTTGACGCTCACCGCCGCCGTCAGCGGCATCATGATCACCTTCCTGTTGGTGTTTGTGCCCTTCCAGCGCCAGCAACGCGCCCGCCTGGTGAGCCGTGACCAGAGGCTTCTGTCGGTTCTGCGCGAGAAGTACACACGGGATCTGATCTACGACGTTCTCAGCGAGAACCAGCACTCCCTGGCCGCGGACATGGCAGATTTCGCGCGCCAGCCCGAGATCCTCTGGGTGCAGATCCAGAGTGGAGCCATCGGCCTTGCCGCGACCGGCGATTGGCGTGTTCAACAGGATCTACTGGGTTGGGACCTTCACGGCACGGGGCAGGCCCCGAACGACACCATCTTGTTGCTAGAGAAGAACGGCCGCGGCACGGTGGTGGGGGCGGGCGGTCGCCCGCTCATGGCCGATTTGGCCATTGTCGCCTCCAAGCTGCCACCCCTCGAGACCCGGTTACCGCCGAGGGAGCCTTTTCAGGAGATGCCCTGGAAAGGGGAGACCGTGCTGCGGCACCAGGCTGAGCTCCAGGCGGGGGGTGATTCCTTCGGACGGCTCGACGTCCTGTTCTCGCTCGCCGCCGACCGCCAGGGCGAATCTCGGACCAGCACTCTCTTCTGGGGCCTGGTCGGGACCACGCTTCTCGTGCTCCTGCTTCTGCTCAATTTCCTGCTCTCCCGGATCGTGATCGCCCCCCTCCACCGAGTACAGCTCGCTATGAGCCAGGCGAGCAAGGGTCAACTTGAAACCCGGCTTGTCGCCGGCTCTCGTGACGAGATCGGAAGCATGGCGGAGGCCTTCAACATGATGGTGACCGATCTCTCCATCTCGAAGCGGAATATCGAGGGTTACAGCCGAAACCTGGAGGGAATGGTCCAGGAGCGAACGCAAGCCCTCTTAGCCTCGGAGCAGAAGCTCCGGGATCTAAAGAATCACCTCGAGACCGTTATCTCTCACGTGGCAACGGGCGTGGTGTCACTCGACGGCGGGGGGAGAATCACCACATTCAACGACCGCGCTTGCGAGATCCTGTCCATTCCGCGAGCCGCCGCCGAGGGCCGCGCCCTAGCCGAGGTCCTCTCCCCGCGCGACGAGGGGCTCCTTGCCCTCGTCGACGCAGTCCGCCGCGGGGAGGCTGCGGTCAAGAAGGGCCAAGTGCACCTCCCGCTGGCGCAGGGGCGGCGGACGCTGTCCGTCGTGGCCTCCGCATTGCCGGAGGTGGGCGGTACCGGTGCGGGAACGGTCGTGGTCTTCGATGATCTCACGCAACTCCTTGCCAGCCAGCGACTTGAAGCCTGGAAGGAAGCCGTGGAGCGGGTGATCCACGAGATCAAGAATCCGCTGACCCCCGTCGGGCTCGCGGCCCAGACCCTGCGCTCCGCCTATGCCGCGGACCGGAAGAAGTTCGACGAGCTTTTCCCGTCCGCCATCGAGATGATCCTGACCGCGGTCCAGGATCTCAAGGGCCTGATTTCCGAGTTCGGCCGGTTCAGCAGGCTGCCCAAGAGGGAGCAGCGAAGAGAGGACCTCAACCTCCTCGTCGACGACGTGCTCAGGCCTTTCGAGCAGGCGACGATCGCGGGCGTCGTCATTCAACGGCGCCTAGGGCCCGGCCTCCCCGCGGTGGAGGCGGATCGCGAGCAGCTGAAGAGGGTCCTGCTCAACGTGGTCAACAACGCGATCGAGGCCATGGAGGGTCGCGGCGGCGCCCTGACCATCGCCACCGCGCATCCCGACGGCTCGGCCTTCATCACGCTTTCGGTGGCAGACGAGGGGTGGGGGATGGAGGACGTCGACCGAATCTTCGAGCCCTATTACACGACCAAAGCCAAGGGAACGGGTCTGGGCCTCGCCATTGCCCGTCAGATTGTCGAAGACCACGGCGGAGAGATCCGCGTCCGGAGCCAGCCCAACGCGGGCACTACGGTGGAGATCTCGCTGCCGGTCGCGCCCGACGGTAAGAGCGTGCCCGGCGCCTGATTTGGAAGGACTCCTCCAACCGTTCGCAGCCTTTTGCCGAAAACGGGTAGCCGGCTGGTCGTTGCTCATGAACGTGCCCACCTTGCAGCTCTCCACCGGCGTTGGGTTAGGATGCGTGCGTGTCCCGAGTTCCTCGGGGAGCTCCTGCCTCCCGCCGCCTCATTCCGGTCTTCGCCCTCCTGACGAGTGCCGTCGCTGGTTGTAGATCGCCCGCCGTCGGCACGTACCCGGAAGCCCCCGTTGTTCTCGTTTCCATCGATACTCTGCGGGCCGATCGTCTGTCGCTTTACGGCTACCGGCAAGGGAGCACGCCCCGCCTCGAGAGTCTGGGGCGCGAGTCAGTGGTGTTTGACGCCGCCTACAGCCACTGTCCCCTCACGCTTCCCTCTCACGCTTCCCTGTTTTCTGGCCTGCTCCCCCCTCACCACGGCGTCCGCGACAACCTCGGCTTCACGCTAGGCCCGGCGCACCGGACCCTAGCCGCCCGTTTCAAGTCTGCGGGGTGGAGTACGGGGGCGGCGGTCTCGGCCTTTGTTCTCCGCTCGCCGACGGGCATCGCGCAGGGCTTTGACTTTTACGAGGACGCCCTGGAGGTCGAGGGCGCTCCCGAATCCCTTGCCGACCTGCGCCGGGACGGAGCGGTTGCGGTGGAGACGTTGGCGCGCTGGGTCGAGAGCCAGGGGAACCGCCGCTTCTTCGCCTTCCTCCACTTGTACGAGCCCCACGCACCTTGCGCTCCGCCCGACCGTTACCGCGCCCTGGCCCAGCCGTACGACGGCGCCGTGGCCTACGCCGACGAGCTGGTCGGCAGGTTCCTGGATCGCCTCCAAGGGCAGGGACGGCTGCAGCAGACGGTTCTCGCCGTGGTCTCCGACCACGGCGAGGGACTCAAGGACCACGGTGAGGACGAGCATGGCTTGCTTCTCTATCGTGAAGCCCTCCACGTCCCCCTGATTCTCCGGCTGCCGGGGGGGATCCACGGGGGGACGCGGGTCGCCGGCACCGTGGGAACGGTGGACCTGGCGGCTACGCTCCTCGACCTCGCCGGCCTGCCCGCCGACGGCTTGGACGGAGTGTCCTTGCGTCCGGCCCTCGGCCGAGGGGCCGTGGAGGCGCGGCCGGTCTATTCGGAGACGCTCTACCCCCGCTACCACCTTGGGTGGAGCGATCTCTACGCGGTGACGGAGGGCCGGCATCGCTACATCCGGGCCCCCCATCCCGAGCTGTTCGATCTCGAAACCGACCCCGGCGAGAGGCATAACCTCGCCGATTCGAAGACGTCGACGGGAAGCACCCTGGCCCAATGGCTGGAGCGCCGGATCGGTGACGTGTCGGCTCCGGAGGAGGCCACGGCCGAGGTCCGGGAGAAGCTGCAGGCGCTGGGTTACCTGGGGGGAGGCGCGGTCGCCCCCCCCGTGGGTAGCTTGCCCGACCCCAAGGACCGGATCGGGGCTCACGAGGACCTCAAGCGCGCCCTTGCCCTGCGGCAGGCCGGCAAGGATCAGGAGGCGATTGCACTATTTCGCCGCGTGCTCAGGGAGAACCCTCGGATGCTCGACGCCTGGGAGATGCTCGGATTCACCCTGGTGCGGGCGGGCCGCACGCGGGAAGGGCTGGCCGCCCTCCGCGAAGGACTCGCCATCGATTCCCTGAACCCCCAGATCCATCTCATGCTGGCCAAGATCTACGGCCTCGAGCGCAGCCTGAATCTCGCTTCGAAGCACGCGGAGCTGGCCGCACAGCGGGACCCGGGGGAAGGCTACGAGGTGGCCGCCCAGCTCATGATGGACCGCGGCGACCCGGCCCGAGCCGGGGCCCTCGCCCGGCAGAGCCTGGCCGCGGACCCCCAACGGCTGATGAGTCACTTCATCTTGGGGGTGCTGGCTCAGAAGGCGGGGCGCTATGACGAGGCCCTGGGCTCCTTTCGAAAGGCGGAGGAGATCCAGAAGCGGCAAAAGGGAACGGTCGTGCGTAGCCTGCACGCGAATATCGGGGACTGCCTGGCTCGTCTCGGCAACGAGGCCGAGGCGGAGCAGGAGTTTCGGACCGAGATCAAGGTCCTCCCCGCCACCCGCGAGGGGCGGGTGGGCCTCGCCACACTCTACCGGTCGCAGAGACGTGACGACGAGGCCCGGGCCGTCCTAGCCGGCCTCGTCACCGCGGAGTCACGGCCGAGCGCCGAAACCTACTGGACGGTGGTGCACGCCCTGAGCGTCCTTGGCGACATGGAAGGAGCGCGGCTGTTTGCGGGTCGCGCCCAGGCGCGTTTTCCATCCGATCCGCGTTTTCGCTTCTGAGGGGAGCGACCCGCGCTCCCCTGCTGCCCCCGCCCGACTAGCCGTGGATGATGGCGGCCGCCCGCCGGTCGCATTCCGCAGCCTTACCGGTGTCCCCCGCGGCGGCGAAGGCGCGGGCGAGGTCGTGCCAGACGCGGGGTCGGCGCGGGCCCGCCATGAACGCGCGCGTCAGGGCCGCGAGCCCCTCTGCTCGCTTCCCCTCCAGGATCAGGCAGTGACCGATCACGACCTGGGCCCAGGGGTGTCCCGGATTTTGGCGAAGCGTCTGGGCCGCCGCCTCCCGGGCCTTGTCGGGCTGACCGAGGAGAAGGTACGCGCTCGCCAGCTCGAGCCAGGACTCTTCGTCTCCCTCCGAGCACGCCTGCTTCAAATAGGAGATCGCCTCCTCCCTTCGGCCGAGGGCGAGGAGGAGCCTCCCCTTGGCCCCGAGCGCGTCCAGATGTCGGGGAGCCCGCTT
>DATMQU010000499.1:0-2422 GCA_035566715.1 Vicinamibacteria bacterium | reverse complement strand
GGTCCACCGCGGCCCTCGCGAGCGCCCGCCACGGAAGAATGGCTGCAGCGGCTCGGTTCGCTGCCGCTGATGGCCCAGCCGGGCGAGCGATGGATGTACCACGTGAGCGGCGATCTGCTCGGGGCCTTGGTCGCGCGCGTGTCGGGACAATCCCTCGGCGCGTTCCTGCGCCAGCGCCTCTTCGATCCCCTGGGGATGAAAGACACGGCGTTCCACGTGCCTCCCGAGAAGCTCGAGCGCCTGCCGGAGGCGTACTTCTTCAATCCCCAGACGAGCCGGCTGGACGTGTTCGACGGGGTAGCCAACAGCGACTGGCGATCCGCGCCCCCGTTCGAATCGGCGGGTGGCGGGCTGGTCTCGACCATCGATGACTACTTTGCCTTCAGCCGCATGATGCTGAACCGGGGCCGGCACGGCCGCGAGCTGGTTCTCTCCCGCGCGGCCGTGGAGCTGATGACTACCGATCACCTCACCCCCGAGCAACGCACCGGATCCGAGATCTTTTTCGGTACCCATAGCAGCTGGGGTTTCGGAATGGCGGTGGACATTCGGCGTGACCAGACCTTCCGCACCCCCGGCCGATTCGGCTGGGACGGCGGCTTCGGCACGTCCGCCTACACCGATCCGGCGGAGGGAATGATCGGCATCCTCCTCACCCAGCGCATGATGGCTTCGCCGGAGCCGCCGAGAGTGTTCACCGACTTCTGGACCCTGGCCTATGGAGCCATGGAATAGGCCACCGGCAACGGCCGGCCTTCTTGGTCGGCGGCGGTGGTCCTAGGCCGTGGCCGCGCCCCCGGCCACGAAAATCTGAGCCCCCACCAGCGCGGATGCGCCGCGCAGCCGCGGATGCTCGTGGGCGGCGACCGCCACAATCTCGACGTCGGCCGCACTCTCCAGCAGGGCTCTCTCCGCGAGTCCACGGCGCACGTGGGCCTTCATGAGGTCCCAGGCGGCCATGATCTCGCCCCCGATGTAGATCCGGTCCGGATCGAAGGAATTCACGATCGAGGCCAGACCGAGGCCCAGGTAGTGGGCGGTGGAGGCCAGCGCCGACACCGCCTTCTCGTCACCCTCCCCCACACGGGCCATGAAGTCCCCAATGCTTAAGCGCGCGACCTCGGAGGACACCAGTTGCCCGGGTCGGAGCGGCTTGCCCAGGTACCGGGACACGGTGGCCAGGTTGGAGACATAGGCCTCCCAGCAGCCGACCGCCCCGCAGGCGCAGGGCGGGCCGCCCAGGTCGAGGGGCAAGTGCCCGAACTCTCCAGCGATGTTGTGACGGCCGCGCAGGACCTCCCCCGCGACCAGGAGCCCGACGCCCAAACCGTCGGAGACGGTCACAAAGGCAAGATCCCCCGGCGGCGCCTCGCCACGCAGGCTCCACATCTGGGCAAATACGCAGGCCCGGGCCGCGTTCTCCACCTCCACCGGCAACCCGAGGGCGGCGGAGAGAAGGCTCTTGAAGGGCACGTTCCGCCAGCCTAGGGCGGGGGCGCGAAGAACGATGTTGCCCGTCCGATCGAGCATCCCCGGGAAGGCGATGCCCACGCCGTGGCACTGGCCCGACTCGCTGTGGTCCGCCATCAGGCGGCGCACCTCCCCCGCGAGGTGGGATGTGAATGACTTCGGGTCCGCATCCGTGGCGAAGCTCCGGACGGGCGACAGCTCGTTTCCGACGAGGTCGGTGATGACCAGGAACGTTCGCGTGACGCGAACGTCCACCGCCACCGACCAACGGCCGCGCGAATCGAGGTGAAGGAGCGTCGGCTTGCGCCCGCGATCCGTGTCCCCGGGCCCACCTTCGCGCACCAAACCGTCCACGATGAGACCGTTCACGATTCTCCCGATCGCGCCGCGCTGCATCCGGAGCCGGCGGGCAAGCTCGGCGCGTGAAATCGGCTGGTAGGCACGGAGCAGGTTGAGCACGACCTGCTGGTTGATGGCGCGGTGTGTCCCCCGCGTGGAGATGCCGAGGAGCTTGGGGTGCAATTTACGCAAGGCCTTTGAAACAACCTCTCTTGCACCAAGTCGGCGCAAATGAACGGAAACTATTGTACCCCGGCCTGTCCCGGAAACCACTAGTTTGCGGTATGTTACAGATCTTTCGTGGTTTAGCCAACCTCAATATAAAGTTTGTTGACATCCTGTAACACTTTGCATATGTTTGGTCCAAATTGGGTCCGAGGAATGCCCCTACTCTTGCGACAGCCCTGAGGTCGCGTTGAGCGTGTCTCTCCGTCGAGGAGGCCTCCCATGAGTGCAGCGATCAGGCCGTTGAGTTGGATCTTGGCCTCCCGACGCGGGTGGGGGGTGGCTTTGGGGTTGTTGCTTGCGCCTGCGGTCTGGGCGCAAGGCACGAGCGGACGGATTTCGGGCAGGGTTACCGACAGCTCGGGGGCGGTGCTGCCCGGTGTCACGG
>DATMQU010000498.1:0-6177 GCA_035566715.1 Vicinamibacteria bacterium | reverse complement strand
GTCCAGGAGCCGCTCTTCGGTCGTTTATAGAGGTCGAGGTCGAAGCGGTTCTCGCCCGAGAGCGAAAAGACATTGTGGAAGATCGAATCCTGGTTGGGGAATTCCACCGTGCCCCCCACCGGGACCACAACCACCCGGGGGATGAAGTTCTTCCCCTTCATGGCCATGGTGGCGTGGGCCGACCGGGGGGGAGCCCGGACGCCGTCGACATAGACCACGACCTCGGAGAGGTCGCTCGCCTTGCGGCCCCCCTTCTCGAGGAGCTCGATCTGGCCCCGGACCGTGCCCGCCCGGGCCAGGGGGGCCAGGGTCAGGGCGGTCAGAAGCGCTGCTGCGCACACCCCCAGCTCTCGGGACACGAGCAGGAAGTCTAGCATGTCGCGTCGATCCCCTGGATCCTTCACCCGCAGGTGGGGTCCGCGGCCAGCGTGGTGCCCGAGAGACGGCGCTCTACGCGGGGCGAGGCGCCCAGGGTTAGCGGCTGGCGCGGGCGGCTCTGGGCTGTCTCTTCAGGCGGACGTCGACTCCGACGGGCCGCCTTGCGACTGCCGCCACACCGACGTCGACTCTATGACCGAGTGCGTCCGCCACGTCAGCGATGGTCCGCAGCGTGAGGTTCTTGTCCCCGGCGAGGATCTGCGTCACAAACCCCTTCGTCTTACCCAGCCTCTTAGCCAGCTCGACCTTGGTGATCCCCTCCCGCTCGAGCAACTCGCTCAGCGCCGTGGCGGCCTTGAGGATGAGCTCCTCTTGGCGCAGCAGCCGGCGGTTCTGAACCGACGAAGACTCGAACAGCTCGACCGTAGTCCTTCCCTTGTCAGGCACAGTCTCTCCTTCTCTTACTTTCTCTGGTCGTTCTCCTTCAAGATGCGAGCCGCGATCTGGATGTCGACCGGGTCCAAATCGTCCTTCTTCTTCCGGACCCCGTGGGCCACCACGAAGCGCTTCCCCAGCCGGAAGTCCCCGATGAAGCGTAGCTGGAAGCTCTTAAACTCGAAGAGGCCGAGGCCCTTTTGGCCCAGGCTCTTGAATTTCTCGCGGTTCTGAATGCTGCCCCGCTCGGCGAGCATTTGGAACAGGGCAAGTATCTTGGCCTTGTCGGCGTCGTCGAGGCACTCGAAGAACCTGAACGCTGACTCCTGGCCTCTGGAGTCCTGGGCCCACTCTACTGTCCCCCAGGCCCCCCTCGCAGCTGCCCTTCTCACACTCGAAGTATAGGTAAAACTAAACCGATTGTCAAGAGCTTTCTATCGCTCTCTTGCCCGCATACGTCCTACCGCCGTTTGTGCGCGCCTGTCGACGCTCCCCGCCGGGCCCAGGCCCCGAGGGCGGCTTACAGATCGCACCGGGAGTGACCTGCCTGTGTCCGACGCCCGGGCTCCCGTGTCGCTACCCTTGCATCGCAATCCGCGATAGCCGGCCGTCAGCGGGTTCAATTGCCCTTGCTTCTACCCGCACGCGGATCTTCCCGACCCCGCGTCTTCCGGGTTCCGATCCTATAATCACGGCGCCTATGTCTGCCCTCCTCCCCACCCTCCCCACCCTGCTCCTCGCCACGTCGCTGAGCGGCGAGGCCGCCCTGCGTCATGCCGCGGCCCTGGCCGCCCTCGGCCCCCATCCTTGGGGGTCGCCGCGAACGCAGGCGGCGGCGGCCTACGTCGCGGCGGAGTTCCGGGAGGCGGGGCTGGGCGAGGTGCGCCTCGAGGAGTTCGAGAGCCAGGGCACGCGCGGGGCCAACGTGGTGGGCGTGCTCCGCGCGCCGGGGCCGGAGTTCCTCGTGATCGCCGCCCACCACGACACCGCCCCCGAGGCCCCCGGGGCCTACGACGACGGGGGCGGCGTGGGGCTGCTCATCGAGGCGGCGCGGGCGCTGGCGCCCCGCCCGCGGTCGCGAACCCTGGTCTTCGTGTCCTTCGACGGCGAGGAGGCGGGGCCCCCGGGGCGCACCCCCACCCCCGGCTCGCGGGCCTTCATCCGCGCTTTGGGGAGCACGGCCCGAGACGTGGTGGCCGCTCTCGTGATCGAGATGTGCGGGTGGAAGGGGGGTACCCCCGTCCTCCATGCCATCGCCTACCCGGATCCCCTCCGGCCCGGAATTCCGGTGATCGCTCCCGCCTGGTTGGTCGGCGCCGTCCAGGAGGGGGCGCGGGAGGGCGGGACCCCTTTCCCCCTGGGCGACCCGCGCCTTTCCTGGCTCTACCAGCCCACCGTCCGCGCGTTCCGGGCCCCCCACCACTACGGCGACGACCTGTCTTTCCTTCAGGCCGGGCTGCCCGCGGTGTTCGTGTCCGATTCCTCGTTCTCCGCTTACTACCCCTGGTACCACCAGGCCGGGGACACCGCGGACAAGCTGGACGCGGAGGCCCTGGCGCGGATGGGCGCGGGCGTGCTGGGCGTGGTGGAAGCCCTCGGGCGCGCCCCCCGCGGCCCCGCCTCGGAGCCCGTGTGGTTCTCGGCTTTCGGCCGGGTGGTGGGGGCGAGGACGCTCATGGTCCTGGGCGCGCTCTCCCTCCTGCCCGGCCTCCTCCGCGCCGTGTCCGCGGGCGGCTTCGTCCTG
Source organism: Vicinamibacteria bacterium (assembly GCA_035566715.1). Lineage (GTDB taxonomy): Bacteria > Acidobacteriota > Vicinamibacteria > Fen-336 > Fen-336 > DATMML01. The sequence continues at coordinate 3,620 of DATMQU010000498.1, read as the reverse complement.
CCCGGTCGGCTCCTGCAGGCCGCGCTTTGCGGCCTGCTCTTCTGGCGGCAGCCGGTGCCGGTGCTCTGGGTCCTGCTGCTCCCGAACCTGCTGGCGGGGGCGGGCCGGGCCTGGCTCTCGCTCCTGTCGCTGCTGCCCGCCCTCGCCCTCCTGGGGCTGGGCATCATGGCCTGGAGCCGAGGCTTCGTGGCGGGAACCTGGCTCGCCCCCTGGGAGATCGCGGCCCTGATCTTGGCCCTCGCCCTCCTCTGGGTCGGCCCTCCCCGCGCGGCGGTGAGGAGGGCGGCTCCTCGAGGAGGTCGCCGGTTCCCCCGCGACGCCCGCTGAGCCTCCCTCCCGCCCGTCTCAGCGGGTCGCGGGGGTGGAGCCGCGCCCCCCCGCGATCGCGGGGACGATGGCCACGGTGTCGCCCGCCTTCAGGGGGGCGGACAGCTCTCCCAGGAAGCGCACGTCTTCATCATTGAGGAAGAGGCGGACGTAGGCGCGGAGATTTCCCGAGGGGTCGCAGAGGCGGTCCTTCAGCCCTCGGTGGCGGCTCTCCAGGCTCTCGATGAGACCGGCGATGTCGGCGGCCTCCACCTCCACCTCTTCCGCTCCCCCCGTGAGGGAGCGCAGGGGGGACGGGATCTGCACGCGGATGGCCATGTTTTCCTTCCTTGTCTTACTGGACCTCGAACGCTTCTTCCTCGAAAGCCTGGGTGGCGTCGCGAAAGACCCAGGCGGTGGGGGTGGCGCGTTCCCCCCTCTCCACGCCCACCACCACGTGGATCACGCCGTCGGAAAGGCCCTGGGCGGCAATGCGGCGGTCGGTCTCGGAGGGTCGCGCGGGATGATCGGGGTGGCTGTGGTAGTAGCCGAGGATCTCCTCCCCGCGCTCGCGCCCCTCCCGCTGGACGCGGATCAGGTCCTCGGGGGCAATCTGGTAGCGGACCCGGGGGGACTCGGTCTCCCGGTTAGCGACGGGAACGATGGCCACCACCCTCGACCCCTCGCCCAGGAGCACTCCGCACACCTCGAACGGGTAGCCGTGGCGCGCGTGCTCGAGCATGGCGGTCAGCTGGGGCCGGCGGATCGTCAACGACGCTCCGCCAGATAGCGCTCGCCGCCGTCGCAGAGAAGGGCCACCACCACCCCCTGCTCGAGGGTGCGGGCCACCCTCCGCGCCGCCCAAAGCGCGGCCCCCGCCGAATGGCCGACCAGGATGCCGTCCGAGCCCAAGACTTCGGCGCAGGCGGCGAGGCCATCCTCGGTGGAGACCAGGAGCGTCTCGTCGGGGATCCGGGGGTCATAGACCTCGGGCACGATCGCGCTAGCCAGGTGCTTCAGGCCTTCCAGCCCGTGCAGGGGCTCGTCGGGCTGGACCGCCACCACCCGCACCCGCGGGTTGCGCTCGTGCAGGAAGCGGCCGGTCCCGACCACGGTTCCCGTGGTTCCGAGCCCGGCCACGAAGTGCGTGATCCGCCCCTCCGTCTGCTCCCAGATCTCCGGGCCCGTGGTCTGGTAGTGGGCCAGGGGGTTGGCGGGGTTGCGGTACTGGTCGGCGTAGAAGTAGCGGTCGGGACTTGCCGCCACCATCTCCCGCACCTTGAGGAGCGCGCCGTCGGAGCCGGAAAAGGCGGGGGTGAAGGTGAGCTGCGCTCCGTAGGCGCGGCAGATGCGCTTGCGGTCCTCGGTCGCGCTCTCCGGCATGATGAGCTCGACCGGGTAGCCGCGGGCCCGCCCCACGAGGGCAAGGCCGACCGCGGTGTTGCCGGAGGAGGAGTCGATGATGGTCTGCCCCCGGCGCAAGGCCCCCGTCCGCTCGCCCTCGCTGACCAGGGACAGCGCGGTGCGGTCCTTCACCGAGCCGCCGGGGTTGAACCACTCGCACTTGCCCCAGAGCTCGACGCCCGGGGGGGCCCCGGGGAGGCGCAAGCGCAGGAGCGGCGTGTTCCCGATGGCGCGCGCGATCGAGTCGAGGACGCGGGCGGGGGAGGAGGCGGCGACGCTCATGGCCGGGCCACCGCCTCCCCCCGGGGCTCGAAGTGGCAGGACCACTCGAGGTCCTGGAGCTCCCGGATGGTCGGCTCCTCGCCGCACACCGCGCAGCGCGGATCGCGGCGCACCCGGAACTGGCGGAAGGTCATGGCCAGGGCGTCGTAGGTGAGAAGCCGGCCCATGAGCAGCTCGCCCTTGCCGAGGATGACCTTGATGGCCTCCGTGGCTTGGATCAGGCCCACCACTCCGGGAAGCACGCCCAGGACCCCCGCCTCGTCGCAGGAAGGAGCCAGCCCCGCGGGGGTGGGCTCGGGGTAGAGGCAGCGGTAGCAGGGTCCCTTCCGGGGGACGAAGGTCGAGACCTGGCCGTCGAAGCGGAAGATGCTGCCGTAAACGTTGGTCTTGCCGGTGAGGACAGCGGCGTCGTTCACGAGGTACTTGGTGGAGAAGTTGTCGCAGCCGTCCACGATAACGTCGTAGGGCGTGATCACCTCCAAGACGTTGCTGGCATCGAGGCGGAGGTCATGGCGGACCACCTTCACGTCCGGGTTCAGGGCGCGGATGGTGGCTTCCGCCGACTCCGTCTTGGGCCGGCCCACGCTGGCGGTGGTGTGGAGAACCTGGCGCTGGAGGTTGGTCAGGTCCACGACGTCGGAGTCCACGATCCCGATCGTCCCCACCCCGGCCGCGGCCAGGTAGAGCCCGGCGGGGGAGCCCAGGCCCCCCGCCCCCACGAGCAGGACGGAGGAGGCGAGCAGCTTGGTCTGGCCGGCTTCCCCCACCTCGGGGACCAGCAGGTGGCGGCTGTAGCGGTTCTTTTGCTCGGCGCTCAGGGTCTTGGGCACGGTGACGGGCAGGCCCGCCTCCTTCCAGCGGCTAAAGCCGCCGGCCATGGAGGCGACCCGGGAGTAGCCGAGCTGCGCCAGGGTCTTGGCCCCCAGCGCGCTGCGGGTGCCCCCGGCACAATAGACCACGACCTCGCGCGACTTGTCGGGGACCTTTTCCTCCACCCTCAACTCGAGGAAGCCGCGGGGGATGAAGATCGCCCCCGGCAGGTGGCCCTGCGACCACTCGTCCGCCTCCCGGACGTCGACGACGGCGGCCCCCGCCCCCGCGAGGGCCCGCGCCTCCTCGACCGAGACCTCGCGGATCTCGGACTTGACCTGACGGATCAATTCTTTGAAGGTGCTCAACCCGGCCTCCTCGGGACCGAGGAGGCGCGCCAGGGATGGACAGAGCTACGGCCCCGTGCGGCGAGACCCCTCCAGTCTACCACAGGAGGTCCGGGACCGCATGCTACAATCCGATCCACCCCGCGCCCCTATGGAGAAGACCCTCGAAGGGAACCTGGCTGCATTCGAGGTCCCCGACCTTCTGACCTTCATTGGCCTGGGCGGACGCACCGGCGTGCTCGTCCTGGAGCGGCCGGAGCAGGAGACGAAGCTCTTCTTCCGCGACGGCAAGGCCGTTTTCGCGAGCTCCACCGCGGAGGAGCTCCGCTTCGGCAACACCCTGGTGCGCCTCGGCAAGTTGAGCGCCCAGACCGTGGAGCGGGTGATGCAAAAGCAGAGGGCGGGGGCCCGCATCGGCCAGGTCCTGCTCTCGGAGAAGGTCCTGACCGAGGAGGCGCTGGCCTCGTTCCT
>DATMQU010000497.1:0-3769 GCA_035566715.1 Vicinamibacteria bacterium | reverse complement strand
ATCCCGGCGCAGGGTCTTGATCCCCAGGCTCCAGCACGCCTTGAGGATCAGGGCCACGATCACGGGCCCTATACCGTAGAACAGAGCGCGGAGCTGCCAGTCTTGCGCGAAGCGGGTGTAGGCGGCGGCGACGGCGACCACGATCACAAAGGGCGCGAGCCCGAAGGCTACCGCTACGAGGAGACCGCCGGGGATGCCGAACCGGATGTATCCACAATAGACGCCAAGCTGGTAGGCCAGGGGGCCCGGGCAAGCGGCGGCTATGGCCAAGCCCGAGTCGTATTCCGCTTCCGTCATCCAGGCTCTCTTCTCGACGAGGTCCCGGCGGATGTGGTTGGCGAGGGCGACGGGGCCGCCGAAACCGACCGCGCCCAGCCGCAGGAAGTACCCGGCCAAGGAGGCCGGCGTCGGGGGGGGAGGACGGTCGCTCACGCCCTGCCTTTCGAAAGCTCGTCGTAGAGGTGAGCGGCCGCGCGCATGCATTTCCTCCAGTCCCCCAGGTGGAGGCTCTCGTTCTCGGAGTGGGCGTTGCACGCCGGGTCCTCGACACCGGTCAGCAGGCAGGGCGCCCCGCGCAGGAAGTCGGAGAAGGGCTGGACGAACCCGATCGAGCCCCCCGCCCCCATCAGCGCCGGCTCGCGCCCGAAGCCCGCTTTGAGCGCTCGCCGCGCGGCGTCGAATGCGGGCCCCTGGGGGTTCGTTATCCACCAGGGAGTGCTCCTGACGACCCGGGCCTCGACGCGGGTGCCGAAGGGGGGCTTGTCGGTGAGCTTCCGGATGAGCTGTTCCGCGGCCTCTCGCGAGTCCATGTTGGGCACGGTGCGCATGGAGAGGCGGGCGCGGGCGGAGTCGAGGATCTGGTTGGAGGAGCCCAGGATTGACTGAGCCTCGAAGGCGATCACCGTGAGCGAGGGGCGCGTCCAGAGCCTCTCGTGGACCGAGTAGGCCTTCTCTCCCGCGAGCCGGACACCCTTCAGCAGGCCGGCGTCGCGCCGGAACCTGTGCTCGTCAAAGGGCAGACGCCGCAGGCGCGCCCGCTCGCGAGGGGCGGGGCGGGCCACGCGGCGATAGAGCCCGGGGACGTTCAAGGAGCCGTCCTTCCGGGCGAGATCCGCGATCAGACGGCAGAGGATCTGGACCGGATCCGGGATCGGCCCGCCCCTCTGACCGCTGTGGACGGGCCTCTCCAGGGAGCGGACCTCCACGTCCACCTGGCACAGCCCGCGGAGCCGGTAGGTCAGGGCCGGCACCCCGGTGTCGAAGTTCGATGTGTCCGAGAGCACGACCGCGTCCGCGGACATCATCTCCTTGTAGGTCTTCAGGAACTGCCCGAGGTGCCCCGATCCGACCTCCTCCTCGCCCTCGATGAGGAACCTGACGTTGCAGGGAAGGGAGCCGCTGGACCGGAGATAGGCGGCCACGGCGGCGACGTGGACCAATATGCCGCCCTTGTCGTCGGCGGTGCCGCGGCCGAACAGCCGGCCGTTACGCTCGACCGGCTCAAAGGGGGGCGAGCGCCACTCCGCGGGGCGGCCGGGGGGCACCACGTCGTGATGGCCGTAAAGGAGCAGGGTCGGCGCGCCCGGCCGCTCCCGCCAGTCGCCGTACACGTACGGATGGACGCCCGGCACCTCGAGAATCCGGACGTTGTGAATTCCGACGCTCCGGAGGAGATCGGCGAACCCGTCGGCCGAGCGCCGCACTTCCGCCTTGGGGAAGCCGTCGGCTGAAACGCTCGGGATCCGGGCGAGCTTGGCGAGGATGCCTTTGAACTCGTCGAACTGGGCGTCGATCCGACGGAGGGCCTCCTGGAGGTTGGCGCGGGGGGGCCTCATCGGGTCAGGGCCCCGCGATAACGAGTCGCAGACCCATCCGAGCCGGTGCGACCGTCACCAGACGCGAGGTCCGGAAAGCGAGCAAGCACGGATCCACTCTTCTACTCCCCGAGGGCCACCGCCAGTCCGGCCCCGGCGGTCTGCGCCCTCTGATAAACGGCGACCGCAGCGGCCACATCCTCGAGCGCCGTGCCCGTGGAATCGAAGACCGTGATCTCGTCCTGGGAGCGGCGTCCCCGCTTTCGTCCGACGACGACCTCCGCCAGCTCGGCGTGGACGTCTTCGCGGCGCATCACGCCCGCGTCGAGGGCGTGATGGAGGTCGCCGCTCGACGCGCATTGGTCAAGCACATCGACCACCACCGTCGCCGACGACATAAGCCGCGGGTCCAGCTCTTGCTTGCTCGGGTTGTCGGCGCCCACGGCGGCCACGAACGTTCCCGGGGCCACGTGGTCCTTCATGAGAAAGGCGTGCCGGGAGGGCGTGCACGTCACGCAGACCTCGCTGCCGCGAACCGCGTCCTCCAGGCTGGGCGCGCTGCTGACGTCGAGGCGTAGCTCCTTGCCCATCTCCTCCGCAAAACGCGCCGCGCGAACCCGGTCGGCGTCGTAGACGCGCACGCTTTCCAGAGGCAGCACCGTTTTCAGAGCCCGGAGCTGGATCCGGCCCTGGACGCCGCAGCCGCAGATGGTGGCCACGCGGGCGCCCGGCCGGGCCAGGTGTTTGGCCGCCACCGCGGTGGCGGCGCCCGTTCGGAGGAGCGTGATCTCGATCGAGTCCAAGAGGGCGAGCAGGCGGCCGTTTTCTCCATCGCAGAGGGCGACCACCCCTTGGATCGTGGGCAGGCCCAAGCGCTCCGGGTTTCCGGGAAAGTTGGAGTTCAATTTCGCGGCAAAGTAGGGGCGGTCGCGGACGAGGCCCGCCGTCTTGACGTGAAAGCCGCCCCCGCCCGCGTGCACGGTCAGCATCCCGGCGGGCCAGCTGCGGCCCTCGGCCTGGTCTCGGAAAGCCGCCTCGACCGCGGCCACGCATTCCTCGAGGCTGAGCAGGGCCCTCACGTCGCGGCCGGTCAGCAGGAGCGTGTCCAGGATCACTCATATATACTATCAAGTGCTATAATAATAAGTCAACTGATATACAAAGACCCAGAAAGTACGGCGGTCTTCTCCGTGTGGGGTTCCGTCGAGGCTCCGCGGGTGACTCTCGCCCGGGGGCGGGGCTGACGGGGCACCGATGGGCACGGTGCCTGTCCTGGTTTCTAGTGCCCCTCGACCATCAGGTCGTCGAACTCGATCACGGAGTCGGCCTTGGTCCAGAGCCCGACCTTCCCCGCGTCCTTGAACGTGCCGTCACGGGCGTCCAGCACCAGGTTGCCGTCGAGCCAGACCGTGAAGTGATCGCCCAGGGCCTCCGCTTTGAGGGTGTGCCAGGCGTTGGTGGAGACCTTGACGTCGTGGTTCAGGAAGGCACGGCGCCGCCCGTCCATGGTGTGGTAGATCGTGCAGTTGTCCTCGTTGGCGTTGCAGCGGGTGACGTAGTAGTTGTTGGCGTCCTTGTAGCGCCAGACCAGGCCGAACCCCTGGTCGACCTTGCCCGAGAGCGGCCGGGCCCGTACGGTCAGCGTGACGTCCCCGAAAATGCCCTCCCTCAGCACGGCCAGGGGGAAGCGGTAGTCGGTCGGGTCGGCGCTCTCCTGGACGAGCACGTGGTTTTTTTCCGCCCCCTTCTCGACCCGAACGAGCCACCGTCCCTCAGCGCCTCCGCCCGTCCGCGCGAACTCGAAACCCGGTGGCTCCGCGCCCAGGGCATCCGCCTCGAAGTCCCTCGTGACCCTGTCCAGTTTGGCCGCCAGGACGGGGGGGGAGAGCGGGGAGGGCGATGCCGAAAAGAGCAGCGCAACGAGAGGGGGGAGAGGGCGTTTCATACTTCCTCCT
>DATMQU010000496.1:0-2710 GCA_035566715.1 Vicinamibacteria bacterium | reverse complement strand
GAGCCCGACCGGGTGGCGCGCCTCCGAGGGGATGAGTTCGCCCTCCTCCTCCCGGGAGCGGACGCGAACCTGGCCCGACAGGTGGCGGCCAAGGTCCTGAAGGCCTTGGAACAGCCCTTCGTGGTGGAGCGTCTGCCGATCGAGATCGGAGCCAGCGTGGGGATCAGTGTGCAGCCCGACCACGGCGACGAGGCGGAGATCCTCCTGCAGAGGGCGGACATGGCTATGCAGGCCGCGAAGCGCTTGAGCGGTGGCTGCGTGGTGTACTCGCCCGAATGCGACCCCTACGACCCGCGGCGCCTCGCCCTGCTCGGCGAGCTGCGGCGCGCCATCGAGGCCGACCAGCTCGTGCTGCACTACCAGCCCAAAGTGGACCTGAAGACGCGAGCGGTGGTGGGGGCGGAGGCGCTCGTGCGCTGGCGGCATCCCAAACGGGGCATGGTCCCCCCCGACCAGTTCATCCCCCTCGCCGAGCAGGGGGGCCTCATCAAGCCCCTCACCCGCTGGGTCCTCGACCACGCCCTCGGCCAATGCGAGGCCTGGACCCGCGAGCGCCCCAAGATCCCCGTGGCCGTCAACCTCTCGGCCCGCAACCTGCACGACCCCCAGCTCGTGGAACAGGTCGCGAGCCTCCTGGCGTCGCGGGGGGTGGCGCCCGAGCTCCTGCAGCTGGAGCTGACGGAGAGCGCGGTCATGACGGATCCGGTGCGGGCGGGGGAGATCCTGAGCGTCCTGGAGTCGAGCGGGGTGGGAATCTCCATCGACGACTTCGGGACCGGTTACACCTCGCTCGCCTACCTGCGCCGCCTGCCCGTCTCCGAGCTCAAGATCGACAAGTCGTTCGTCATGGGCATGGCCCGCGGAGACGAAGACACCGCGATCGTCCGCTCCACCAACGACCTCGGCCACAACCTCGGCCTGAGCGTGGTCGCGGAGGGCGTCGAGGACGAGTCGACCCTCGACCTCCTGGGCTCCTTCGGCTGTGACGCGGCCCAGGGCTTCTATATGGGCCGGCCCATGCCGCCGGATGATCTCGCCCGTTGGCTCCGGGAGTCGCCCTGGGGCGGGCACTCGGGCAGCGGCCGGGCCTAAGCCTACCTGTCGGGGAAACGGCCCCCGGAAGAGAACCGAGGGGCGGCTCAGCGCCCCCGGAAGGCGTCCTGGACGCCGAAGAACGCCGGCTTGGCCCGGTAGCCCTCGTCGAAGAGGAGCGGGTTATCGGCGCCGAAGAAGGCGTCGATCCACGAGTGCTTGTCGGTGAAGCCCCAGAAGGTGACCGCGTGGCAGCGGGGCTCCGCCGCGCAAACGGCCACGATGTCATGGAACACCTGCTTCTGGAGGTCGAGACGCTGGGCGGTGGTTCCAGAAGCCGTTCGGATCCTGACATCCATCTCGCTGATGTTGACGAGGAGTCCGAGGGCGACGAGCCGCTGCATGTTGGCGGCGATGTCGGCGGGCTGGGGATACGAGGTCGCGTCGACGTGCATCTGCAACCCCACACCGTCGATGGGGACGCCCCCCTGCTTGAGAGCCTTGACGAGCTCGTAGACGCGGTCCGATTTGGGCCCTTTCCCCTCGGCGTCGTAATCGTTGTAGAAAAGAAGCGCCCCCGGGTCCGCCTCGCGGGCCGTGCGGAAGGCGTCCCCGATGTAGTCGGGACCGAGGCCGCGGGAGAAGACCGTGTCGCGCAGCCCGGAGCCGTCGGTGGCGACAGCCTCGTTCACGACATCCCATGCCGCCACATGGTCTCGATAGTGGCCCGCGACGGTGCGGATGTGGTTGGCCATGGCCACGCGAAGCTCGGCCGGCGACAGGGTGCCGACCCATGACGGCGTGGCGCCGTGCCACACCAGAGCGTGGCCCTTAACCCGCATGCCGTTCGCCTCGGCAAAGGCCACGATGACGTCACCTCCCGAGAAGTCGAACACGCCCCGCTCCCGCTGGATCGGGTCCCATTTCATCTGATATTCCGCGGTGAGGTAGCTGAAGTGCCGGCTGAGGGTCGCGGCGTAGTCGGGCTCCGAGGCCATGTAGCCCGACTGGACGGCCGCGCCCACCCACTTTCCGGCGGCGGCGTCGTCGTCGCGGAGCGGACCGACGCTCGCGGCCGGGGGGCCGGGCGTTGGACTGGGAGTCGACCCGGCGTTGCCTCCGCCCCCGCCGCAGGCGGCGAGGGCGACGATGAGCGGGAGAATCCTTCCCAACCCTGCTCCCGTCACAGGGTGTCTCACCGCTCCTGTGGCTCGCGGCATCGGCTCCCGGAGGACACCCTCTCAAGAGCCCTGTAAGACGCACGTATCGCGCACGCGCTGATCAGACCCGAGTCCCTCTCCTCAACCGAGCAGCAGTCTGGTCAGCATGACGATCGCATCCGCGGCCGCAGCGTTGTATGGACGGGCCGAGAACCGCCACCTGCTCCTCAGGGAGGTAATTCCAGGTTAGTACGTCATCTCTTCCCCGGTTTCGCCGGGCGTGGTAGCTGTGGGTCGACACGTAGCGCCGTTGGTGACGGGCCAAACAGAGCACCGCCTATTCACTCCACGCGGAAGACAGAGGCCAGCTTGGCCAAGTTCTCCGCCTGCTGGGCCAGATTGACGGTGGCCTTGGACATCTCCTCCACCGTGGACAGGTTGTCGCGGGCGATCTCCGAGATGTTCTCGATGGCCTTCACCACCAGCTCGCCCCCCTTCTTCTGCTCGAGGGTGGCATG
>DATMQU010000495.1:0-7265 GCA_035566715.1 Vicinamibacteria bacterium | reverse complement strand
CGCCGCGCCGACCTTGATCAGGGCGACGCCGCCGACCAGCTTCGCGAGCCGCTCCTGGAGCTTTTCACGGTCATAATCGGAGGTCGTCTCCTCGACCTGGGTGCGGAGCTGCTTGACCCGGCCCTCGATCTCCTTGGTCTTGCCGGCGCCCTCGATGAGAGTGGTGTTGTCCTTGTCGATGGTGATCTTCTTGACCCTGCCCAGGTCCTCGACCTTGAGGTTCTCAAGCTTGATACCGAGATCCTCGGTGATGGCCTTGCCACCGGTGAGGATCGCGATGTCCTCGAGCATGGCCTTCCGGCGGTCGCCGTAGCCCGGCGCCTTCACAGCCGCCACGTGCAGCGTGCCCCGCAGCTTGTTGACGACCAGGGTGGCCAGGGCCTCGCCTTCGATATCCTCGGCGACGATGAGCAGGGGCTGGCCCAGCTTCGCAACTTGCTCCAGGACCGGGAGGAGGTCCTTCATGTTGGAGATCTTCTTCTCGTGGATCAGGACCAGGGCGTTCTCGAGCACGCACTCCATGCGCTCAGGATCGGTCACGAAATAAGGGGACAGGTAGCCGCGGTCGAACTGCATCCCCTCCACGACCTCGAGCGAGGTCTCCATGGACTTCGCTTCCTCGACCGTGATGACGCCGTCCTTCCCGACCTTCTCCATGGCCTCGGCAATGATGTTCCCGATCGTCTCGTCGTTGTTGGCGGAGATGGTACCCACCTGGGCGATCATCTTGCCCTTGACGGGCTTGCTGAGCTTCTTCAGTTCCTCGGTGACCGCCGCCACCGCCCTCTCGATGCCACGCTTCAGCTCCATGGGGTTGGCGCCGGCGGTAACGTTTTTGCTGCCCTCGCGGTAGATCGCCTGGGCGAGCACCGTCGCGGTGGTCGTGCCGTCGCCGGCCACGTCGGAGGTCTTGCTCGCGACCTCCTTCACCATCTGGGCGCCCATGTTCTCGAGTGGCTCCTTGAGCTCGATCTCCTTGGCCACCGTGACACCGTCCTTGGTGATCAGGGGGGAGCCGAACTTCTTGTCCAGAACGACATTCCGGCCCCTGGGGCCGAGGGTTACCCTGACCGCGTCCGCCAGGCGGTTGACCCCGCGCAGGATCGACTGCCGAGACTCGTCTCCGTACGTGATCTGCTTCGCCATGTGCGGATCTCCTATATGTTTTGAAGATGATTACGCCAACACCGCCAGGACTTCGTCCTCGCGGAGGATCAGGACCTCTTCGCCGTCGATCTTGATTTCAGTCCCGGTGTACTTCCCGAAAAGGATCTTGTCGCCCACCTTGACGTCCAGGGCGATCTTGGTGCCATTCTCGAGGATCTTGCCATTTCCGACGGCTAGGACCTCGCCCTCTTGGGGCTTCTCCTTGGCCGTGTCAGGGATGATGATGCCTCCCTTGGCCGTCTCCTTTGCCTCGATGCGGCGAACCAGCAAGCGGTCGTGAAGCGGACTTACCTTCATTTGCCTGTCTCCTTCCAATCAGAGAAACCCCGCCCGTAAATCTGAGGGGGCGGATGGGTCCGCCCCTCAGAACGACTGGACCTACCGGCTCACTGGTGTCGGGAAGCTCGAGGGTGTCACGGCCGCGGGAATCTTGTGGAACGTCGAGTTGGAGACCTCATATGTTGAGACCTCAGGCGTTCCCTCGATGACCGTCGCCAGGAGTTTGGCGACTTCTGGATAGGTCCCGCGGTTGTAAGCGTCTGCATCCTCGCTCCGGTCCCACAAACTGATGCCGAAAGCATCCTTGCCCCCGGTGGTGATGAATGTGATCTCGTCCTGAAACCCCTTCTGCTTTCGGAGAAGGGGAATGATTTCCTTGTCGAGCCGCCGCGTAAGTTCAACAGCGCTATTGGGCTTCAGATGCATGGAGACTCTACGTGCAAACACTTGAACCTCCTTGGTTGTGGCCAAGGGGGCATTCCAGATAACCAGCTAAACTTAAGATGACCTGAAAGACGCCCTCAGACAGTTAACCACTCTAGTAAACTTCACTTGCTTTGTCAAGTTAATTCTGAGATCATGATCCTTGGGTTAATCGACATGGTTAAGCAAGCGTGGGGGCCTAGTTACGAGGGGGCAGCCTCAGGGGTACTCCTGCAGCTCCCCGCACCTGACCCGCGTCGCTCACCGGACGCACAGACTCTTCGACGGAGAGTCCGCGCCCAAATGCCCAGACCGTCAGCTCGTCGAGGACCTTGGCCAGCGGAATGCGGCCATCCATCCTCGCGTTGCCCAAGACCTGGATCTAATCCCTGGAGGTAGCCCGTGGACGTTTGTCTTCTGATCCGGCAGCGGCTTGCAGAGTTGGGCCTCGAGCAGAAGGACCTGGCGATTGCCGCCGAGGTCACGGAGTCCTACATCTCCCAGCTCCTCGCGCGCAAGAAGATGCCTCCCGCGCCTGACCGAACAGATATCTACGACAAGATGTCCCGACTATTGAAGCTCCCCCCGGAGAAGTTGTCGAAGCTAGCGGACCTCCAGCGCAAGGACGAGCTCAAGAGAACTTTGGGTGACCCACCTGCGCCTTTGTTTAAGGAGGTTCGCGAATTGATTCTCCGCAAATGCGCGCCCACAAAGGAGGGACAGATCCGAGGGATTTTCGAGAAGCAGCCCTTCGGCGAGCTCGAACGTCTGGTCACGCAGAAGCTCTTGGACGTAGCCAAGAGAGTCGCCAAGGAAGAACTAGACAGCGAAAACTGGCTCCACCTGGTGGCCCGACTCAGCCACCGAAGCTACGAAGACATGCGCGTCAGCGTCCTCGAGTTCCTGGACACCGACATCTTCAACGTGTCCGCCGAAAACTGCGTCTCTTTCCTGGATCCGTTGATTGAATCCTGGGATGTCGACCTTGCGAACTTCAGTGTGGAGATCGTGCTAAACCGGCGGTTGGCTCCAGGCGCCTCCAAGAGGTTCGAGTTCGTGGAAAAGGAGCTCGCCCAGCCTTTTGAGGAAGAGCCGGGATTCAAGGAGTTCCTTCGTGATCCTCACATGAGCGGAGATGCTGCCCAACAAGAAATTGAGTTCTTAAGGGGGCTGAGGTTCACCGGAAAACGGCCGACCTCGCTCTATTATTACCGGGAACTTCAAAATCTCAGGGACCCGCTTCATTTTCACGGAGCTGCCACGGGACAAGCGACCCGAGGAGCCTGAGTCACGCTTCACGCCCAGCCCCGTCGCTCGCGGCTGGTCGTCGGTCCAGTTCTTCTCTGTCGTCGTCCCTCCTGGCCGTAACCTTTGACGGGCTACGGCCGCGACCTCAGATCCTCCCGAAAGAGGCCTTCGAGCTCGCCGAAAGGAACCGCACCCTCGAAGCCCGCGAAGCTGCCTTCCTCGGCTAGCGCCCGCGCCGCGCGGATGAAGCCCGTCCAGGCGGCGCGCGCGAGCGCGGAGCCAACGCTGATGCGTCGCACACCCAGCTCGGCGAGCTCGGAGACTCTCATGCCGGCGTTCGAACTCATCAGGATGTTGACGGGCTTCGGCGCCACGGCCCGCACGATAGCCTTGATCGCGTCCCGCTCGCGGGGGCCCGGGGCGAAGAGCACATCCGCGCCCGCTTCCGCATAGGCCTGCAGTCGCCGGATCGACTCCCCAAGGGAGTCCGGATGATCCACGAGATAGCACTCGGCGCGACCGGTCAGGAGGACGCCCGTGCCTGAAGCATCGATGGCCTCGCGCGCGGCCTGAATGCGCTCGACAGCGAGCGACAGCTCGTACAGGGGTCTGCTTTCGTCGCCGGTCGAGTCTTCAATGGACAAGCCCGCGACGCCCGTCTCGACGCAGAGCCGAACGTTCTCCGCGACACCATCGGGAGAATGGGAGTAGCCGGCCTGGAAGTCCGCGTTGACCGGCAGGCCCGCAGCGGCGACGATCTCGGCGACATGGCCCAGGACCATGTCCCGAGTGACGGCACCGGTATCCGGCATGCCGCGCGAGAAGGCGAAACCGGAGCTTGTCGTGGCTAATGCTTTGAATCCTAGATGGCGCAGGTAGCGCGCGCTGCCGACATCCCAGGGATTCGGTATGACGAAGCAGCCGCTCTCGTGGAGCTTGCGGAAAGCGGCGCGGTAGGTCGCCACGTTACGGACGCTCATCACCCCTCCTTCGCTCCGCCTGCGATTTTCTCGGTCTTTGGACGTCCCCGATGAGTGCCAAGGTGCCCTGTTCAAGGATCTGGACAGCAATACCTTGAGGCTCACGCAGTTCTGAGATCGCGCGCCTCACACCCAATTCTCTGAGATTTCAGTCCTCCCGAGGATCGCAGTGGCCACTATCGGCGGCTCGACGAGAATAAACCCGAATTCACCGAATTCGTGGCTGATTTTGGTGGTGATTCAGGTCTTGCCCGCCCATGCCCAAATCCCCGATACTTCTAATAAGGGGGGGACTCCGCGGCAACCCGTGCGGGCGCTATGTCATGCGGCGGGACGCGGAGGAGTCCCGAGGGTAGTGACCACGGATCGTGACGCGCTGCGTCGAAAAGACCGGCCGTCCTTCAAGAGACATGCGGGATGGTGACATGTACACGGTGAGGAAGCCGCGAGGCTTGCTTCTCGTTCTCACAAGCCAGCTTCTGGGTTGCGGGTCAGGAGTGCTCGGGTCGTCGTGGGTCCAAGTCAGGGAGCAAACGGCGTGCGAGGCCCTGAACCCGCAATATTGTGTCGGCCGTTATGGTTTCACCGTTCACAATGACGGGACTTTTCTCGTGGGACCGGCCGACAACGGTGTAACCCTGAATGGCGGGCTCTCGGCGGCTGAGCTCGCTCAGATCTCCTCCGACGCGGGTGCCCTCTCCAGCTCCAATCTCGGGGGGGCTCCGGAGTGCGATTCCACCCGAATCATCCCGGGAATTGGCCTCAGCGTCGACATGACCCTCAGCGACCAGACCACGGTGAAGGTCGTCGACAACTTCTGTTATCGTGGCGGTCGAGACCGCGCGGTCAAGCTCCGCGACGATCTCGACGCATTAACCAAGCACTACTACCCTCGGCCGTTCCCCCCTTGAGGAGCGGCAAGAGAGCCCGTCACGCCTGCGGGTTCGGGCACCCTGCCCGGCCTCCCCTGTCGGGGACCAGCGCTTGACTGCCTAGCGGAGGCCTTGGATACTCCCGCCTACGCTACCGTCCGGTTGACGCTTGCCTCGCGGTCGTACAGTCCCCGTTTCATCTGCCCCTGCGAATATTGAGAGGTGTGCGCGATGAGAGTTTACTTGGCCGTTCTAGCGGCGGAGCTCGCCTCCACGACCGCCTTTGCCCAGACGCCTACGATCGACACGCTGATCGACCAACGACTCCCTGCGCTCGTCTCCACCTACAAGATGCTCCACGCCGCTCCCGAGCTGTCCCACCACGAGGAGAAGACCTCCGCCATTCTCGCCCAGCAGTTGCGGGGCCTGGGTTATGAGGTGACGGAGCACGTGGGCAAGTATGAAAAGCCCGAATGGCAGGGATTCGGCGTCGTGGCTATCATGCGAAATGGAACCGGCCCCACGGTGCTCCTTCGGACGGACATGGACGCCCTCCCCGTCGAGGAGCAAACCGGGCTTCCCTACGCGAGCCACGCCCGGACCAAGAACGAGGCCGGCCAGGACGTCGCGGTCATGCACGCCTGCGGCCATGACATCCACATGAGCTCGCTCCTCGGGGCCGCGATGACGCTGGCGGCGCTCAAGGACCGCTGGCACGGCACCCTGGTGCTCGTCGGCCAGCCCGCGGAGGAGATGATAGACGGCGCTAAATCCATGCTTGCCGACGGCCTGTACTCCCGCTTTCCCAAGCCTAACTACTGCCTGGCCCTTCATGACGCTGGAGACCTGGAGACGGGAAAGGTCAGTTACACGCCCGGCTACGCCCTCGCCGCCAGCACTTCCGTCGATGTCATCATGCGGGGGCGTGGTGGCCACGGCGCGCGGCCGGAGGCAACCAGAGACCCCGTCGTTGCCGCCGCCGAGTTCATCATGGCCATCCAGACCATCGTCAGCCGCGAGACCTCGCCGCTGGACCCGGCGGTGGTGACGGTGGGTTCAATCCACGGCGGCACAAAGAACAACATCATCCCCGACGAGGTTCGCCTGCAGCTCAGCGTCCGCACCTACAAAGAAGAGGTGCGGCAGCGCATCCTGGCGTCCCTGGAGCGTATCGCGCGAGGCATCGCACTCGCGCGCGGCATCCCTGAGGACCGCGCACCGATCGTCCGGCCGAGCGACACCGAGGTGACGCCAGCCCTCTACAACGATCCCGCCCTGACCGAGCGCGTGGCGGGCGCACTGCAGAAGTCCCTGGGCTCCGAGAACGTCGTCGAAGGCCCTCGCGAAATGGTCAGTGAGGACTTCGGGCGTTTCGGCCTCGACGACCACCAGATACCCGTTTGCATGCTCCGCATCGGGGCCATCGATCCCGCCCGAATCGCGAAGAGCAAGGAGAGCGGAACGCCCCTCCCGTCGCTGCATTCCAGCCTTTTCTGGCCCGCTCCCGAGCCCACGATCCGGACCGGAGTGAAGGCGCTGACGGTAGCGGTATTGGACCTGATGAAGTGATGGCGGGGGCGCCGGACTAGGGAGTGCCTCGCTGCGCCAGCAGCCACCGGGGAAGCCGCGGGTCGCCGTAGGCAGTCGCACACTCGTGCTGCCCGTCGGGGACCTCCGTAAACCGCACCGGAGCTTGAAGAGCTCGGAGCGCCTGGACCATCTGCCGGGAGTCCTCGACCGGGACTACGGGGTCGTTTGCCCCGTGAAAAGCCCAGACCGGCGTGTGCCGAAGTAGCTCGGCCAGGCGCGAGATGGGGTTGTCGGCGAAGATGAGGGCCGACGTCTGGGGCGGTATGTCCGCGGGGATGGACACGCGGCCTGCGAGCACCACGCGGCCATCGACCGGCACCACAGCGGCAAAACGCTGGGGCATTTCCGCGGCCATGTACCACACCCCCGTGCCACCCAGGGAAAAGCCCGTCAGGAACACCCGAGAAGAGTCGCCGTCAAACTCGGCGAGGGTGTTAGCGAGTGCACCCAGGGCCACGGCCGTGTTCCGTCCCATCCAGCGCTGATTGAACGGAATCTGCGGAAAGACAATGAGGAAGGGCCACCGCTGCGGATCGGCTCGCACCGCCGATCCGATGCAGCCTTTGGTCGGCAAGAGCGCGTCACTGCCCCCCGCATCCGCACCGTGAAGATACAAAATGACCGGAAGCCCTCGGGAGAGAGGGTATGGCCGGGGCACATACACCTGGTAGCGGTAGAGGGTGGACCCGACGACCACCGAGCGGCC
>DATMQU010000494.1:0-2940 GCA_035566715.1 Vicinamibacteria bacterium | reverse complement strand
CTACCACGAGCCGACGCCGAGTCAGGTCCAATAACCTTGGGCAGCCTCTGCTCAATCGCAACCGGCTGCCGGGCGTCGCGTTCGGCCAAGCGCTCCAATGACGCCGGCAGTGGTTCAGCGGAGCCGACGAATCACCGACATCGTCATGACCGAGCACCCTTAGAGGGCGTATAAACGGGGAGGACAGTCTCCCAAGGAGGCCGCCCATCCGCCGTGGACCGGTGTGATGACCAGCGAGGGCAAGGTGCAAGCACGAGTGAGGCTTGCGTTCGAAGGGAGGCCCGTATGACTGATGGCAGGCTGGGCCGCCGTGAGTTCGTTAAGTCGGCGGTGGGGGCGGGGGTGGCCCTCGGGATGGTGGGCCGCGCCGCCCCCGCTCACGCCCGCGTGGTTGGTGCGAACGACCGCATCAACGTGGCCGTCATCGGCACCGGCGGCCGGGGGGCTTATCTTCTCCGTTGGGTCATGGAGACGGGGGGCCAGATCATCCCGACTTCCCCTCCTTCCATGGGGCCCGCTCCGGTCCGCAAGGAGCCGGACCCGGCCCTGGCGGCTCAGGTCGTGGCCGTGTGCGACGTCTACGCAAAGCGCAAGAACGCGGCGGCCGAGTTCGCCAAGTGCGACTCCACCCTGGACTACCGCCAGATCCTGGACCGCTCCGACGTGGACGCCGTGATCATCGCCACCCCCGACCACTGGCACGCCCGGATGGCCTTGGAAGCCATGGCCAAGGGCAGGGACGTATACCTGGAGAAGCCGGTCACCCACACCGTAGAAGAAGCAAAGAGCATCGCGGCGGCGGTGAAGAAAACCGGCCGCGTCTTGCAGGTTGGGTCCCAGACCACGAGCTCCGACCAATGGTGGAAGGCGCGCAAGGCCATCCAGGACGGGATGATCGGCAAGCTCCTGATGAGCCAGGGCTCCTACCACCGCAACTCCGACAACGGCGAATGGAACTGGGCCATCGATCCGGACGCGGGGCCGGAGGGCAAAGGCGGCGACTTCGTGGATTGGAAGATGTGGCTTGGGGACGCTCCCCCCCGACCGTGGGACGCCGACCGCTTCTTTCGATTCCGCAAGTACTGGGACTACTCGGGCGGGATCGCCACCGACCTCTTCTACCACGTGCTCGCGCCCCTCAACATCTGCTGGGGCGAGCCACAGTTCCCCCGCCGGGTGACCGCGAGCGGCGGGATCTACGTGTTCAAGGACGACGGGCGCGAGGTCCCCGACACATTTACCCTGACCGCCGACTACCCAAAGGGCCACAGCCTCGTGCTCAGCTCCTGCATGGCCAACGACACGCATATCCCCGGCCTCATCCGTGGCCACGAGGGGACGATCGTGATGGTTCCCGACGGTAAGTTCGAGGGCCGGGTGGACTACATCACGGTGACACCACAGCCCATCGCCAAGGAGGCCTTCAAGGACCGGCACGGCACGATCGAGATGAAGATCGAGACCGAGCCGCGCGAGTCGCACATGGAGAACTTCCTCCGCTGCGTACGGGCGCGGCAGACGCCCACTCTCGACGCCGACACCGCCTACCGGGCCATGGTGCCCATCGGCATGGCGGTGCAGTCGTACCGCGAGGGCCGGGTGCTCTATTTCGACGAGGCCCAGGAGAGAGTGGTCCCCACCGCGCCGAAGGCGTGAGTTGACTCGCTCGGGTGGTTGGGGGGCTGGCTAGCCGTCACCGAGGGTCGGAAGAGCCGGATCGGGTCAGCTCTTGTCGCCGAAAGTCTGCTCGACGCGGACGCGCGTTCGCACCTTGACCCCGTTCTTCTGGGCCGGGCTGTAGCGCCAGTCTCTTACCGCGGCGAGAACCGCACCATCCAAGATCTCTCCCGCCGACTCCACGACGCGCAGTTCCGTGGGTTCGCCCTGCTCCGTCACTGTCATCTCGACCGCGACCGTCCCCCGCAGCTTCAGCTTACGGGCGGCCTCGGGGTAGGACGTGGTCGCCCCCGATATTTTCTCGGGTGGGGTCACGTCTGGACCGGGTTCTAGGAAATCCCCCTCGCGGACCCATCCCAGGCTCCGCAGATGCTCCTTGAGCTCGGCGGTGTTCTGTTGGGGCAATAGCCGGCCGAGCAACGGGATTCGGTCGCCCGCTCTTGCCTGGACGGTTTGCACCCAGGGAGCGAACCCCTTCCGGATCATCTCCACCCTGTGCTTGCCGGGGGGGATGGAAATGGTCGCGATGGGCGTTGTCCCCCTGGACTGACCGTCGATGACCACCTCGGTTCCTTCCGGGTCCGAGCGGACTTGAAGGATCGCGCTCACCGGCTGCAGGGTGAACCGCAGGGGCACGGCGAAGCTCCCCGCGGGCACGTCCAGAGCCAACTCCGCAGAGGAGAACCCGGGGAGAGCGACCCGGATGGCGTGACGACCGGGACGCACTCCGGCTAGAGACAGCGGCGATTTCCCCGCGTCCGTGTTGTCGACCCAGACCTGGGCGCCCACGGGGTCGGTCGCGATCTCGATTCCACCTGTCCGAGCCGGCGGCAAGGCCTCCGCAGGCCGCTGGGACGGGGCGTTGCCACGGAGCGCGACTACAGCCGCCGCCCCCGCGAGGAGCAGCGCTCCAACGCCGAGGAGGGGGGTCAGCTGGTCCGAGAGCCAACGCGGAAACCGCGCTTTCGCTGGCTGGGGCGCATGGCCGGGGAGCCCCCTGAGATCATGGGTTGTGACGTCGCCCACCGCATGCGGCTCTTCCTCCGACTGGAGGGGAGCCAGAGGAATCGTTGCCGAGATGGCGGCGTCGGCGCTCCGTCGGCCAAGGGCGGCCACGAAAGAGATTCCACTGGGAAAGCGTACACTCGGGTCCTTCGCCAGGGAGCGTCGGAAGACATCATCGAAACGCGGGGGGAGGGTCGGGTTAAGGGCCGACGGAGGGGGAGGATCGACGTTCACGACGCCGTGGACGATCTGGGCGAT
>DATMQU010000493.1:0-3083 GCA_035566715.1 Vicinamibacteria bacterium | reverse complement strand
GCGTCCCGGGTCACGGTCTCAACCACCTTAGGGTGCCGCTCCGGCCCCGCGTAGCGCATGAGCGCCAAGGCCTCCCGCGGGCTTCTCACCAGGACCACCGGCTGCAGGCCGCGGCCGCTGACGGTCAAGCGCTGCTTGTCGATGACCCGGCCCGTCCCGTCCAGGCGCAGGAGCTCGCCGAACTGGCCGATGAACTCGTGGTAGACGGGGAGGCCCATGGTTCCATCGGCGTAGAGGAAGGGCGCCCCCCGGACGAGGGTGCTGAGGTTGAGGAAGGGAGAGGTGATGAGCCGTCGCGGGGCGCTCCAGGTCTCGCCGTCGTCGGAGGAGGTCATGGCGGTGATGGAGCTGCCGGCCCAGCCCCCTACTGAGACGGTGACGTAGAAGAGCCATAGCCTTCCGTCCGCGGCGAGGCCGGCGGTGGGGTTCCCGACCTTCTTGACGAGCCGCCGCACCGACGCCTGCGTACTCTCCCGGCTCGCGACCGTCGTCTCTCCGCCCCAGCGGCCCCCATGGGGGTCGAAGACCGCGGTCTGGATCGCGACGTCCTCCGCCCCCTCGCGGCTGCCCGCGTACCAGAAAGCGCGGACGCGCCCGTCCCTGAGCTCCACCAGGGAGGCAGCGTGGGTCTGGGTGTTGTTGCGCGGGGAGACGAAGCTGCTCTCGAACCGTGGCTCGTCGGGGCCTCCCTCGGCGGGGGAAGACACTCGAAACAGGGCAGGGGGGAGGCCGGGGCTTCTCAAGAAGGCCGTGCCGAAGGCGACAAGGATGAGGGCGAGGAGGAGGGGCGGGCGAGGGGGTGCGGCCCCGGGGGCGTTCGCGCCTGTCATCAACGGGGGTCCTCGGCGCCCGCGGTGCGGGGCCGGGCCTGGAGCAGGAGCTCCTTGATGAAGAGCTGCCGATCGATCGCCCCCCGAAGGAGCTCGCCCAGTTCGCGCGAGTCGTGGCGCCCCTTGAGATCCAAGCGCTGGCCGAGAAGGGTGGCCCCCGGGGGGGCGGGGTCCGCGAGGGGCTGGCGCACAGCCACGACGGGATACCGAGCGAGGAGCGCGGCGGGGGTTGACTCCGGCCCCTCGCGGTATCCGCGCACGTCCGCGCCGGGGAGGAGGAAGCGATAGCGCTCGTCGCCGGCGATGAAGTTGTAGGGCACCCCCACCTCCTTGCCCCGGAGCTGTTGCTGTACCTGCGGGTCGTAGCGGCCAAGGGGACCCTCGAAGGGCCGGAGGAAGGCGGCGAAGCACAAGAACCCCAGGAGGATCGCGGCGTTGACGCAGGCGGGAGTGAGTCGGGGCCGGGCGAGACCGACGAGGATGAGGCCCCCGGTGCCCAAGAGGAGCAGCCAATGGCCCCCGCCATAGGGCCGGACGCCGCCGGGGGCGGCCTCTTGCAGCCGAATCGACAGGTAGGCGATCGCCGTCACCGCGGTCGCGGTCATGAGGAGGCTGAGCGCAAACGCCCGGCGGCTGATCCGGTGCCAGTTGAGGGCGAGGAGAACGGCCAGGGCCGGCATGCCGGGCAGGAGGTAGCGGCTCGACCGCTGGCTCGGGAGGCTGAAGGTGACGAACAGGGTCAAGATCCAGATCCAGAGCAGCTTTTCCGCATCCGTCAACTCGCGGCGCCTCTTGAAGGCGACCAGGAAGAGGGCCAGGAGGGGGACCGCGAGGAGACCGGCGTTCAGGGGGTAGCCGAGGGCAAGGCTCCAGATGCTGGAGGCGCCGCCCAGGAACTGCCGCCAGTAGCCGCCCGGGGAGGAAAACTTGCCCAGGTTCTCGGTGAGGACGAACTCCTTCCAAATCGCCGAGGGATCCGGGTCCAGGAGGAACCACGCACCGAAGAGGGCGAGGGCGACCGAAATGGCGAGCGCGGTCTTCAGGGCGTCCTTGGCCAGAAACGTCGCCCACCGGTAGCGGCGGTGGTGCAAGTACCACCAGGCGAGGCCGAGGCCGGCGGGTGCGGCCAGGGCAAACGATTTGTACAGGAGGGCGAGGCCAACCGCCAATCCAGACAGGATCGGGAAGACGAAGCGGGAATCGAACGCCCGCGGCTCCCCGTAGAGAAGAGCGAAGAAGGGCAGCCCCAGCCATAGGACCTCGGCCGGACTGGTGAGGAAGGGTCGCCCAAAGCGATAGGTGCTGAAGAAGGCGAGAAAGCTCAGCCCGCCCACGAAGCCCGTCTCCAGGCGATGGGACAGCTTCCAGGCGAGCAGGAACACCGTCGCCGCCGTGAGCAGGGTGTAGAGGACGCTGGGGTAGCGGAGCTTCCACAGGGTCCAGTCTCGCCCCCCCTCCGTGGAGGCGATCCCCTGCCAGAAGAGCAGCGGGGGCTTGGTGTTGCGCATGTCGGGCAGCTCCGACCGGAGGGGCAGGAGCCGGCCGCTGCTGGCGGTGAGGCGCGCGATGTGCTCGTAGGGACACTCGTCGCCGTTCTTGGGGATGTGCTGTCCGTCGAGGCCATAGAAGTACGTGCCCACCGCCAAGAGAGCGACGAGTCCGTGCCAGGCGAGGCTCGACGCCCCACTCGGGGGACCCGCGGAGGGATCGTGGCTGCTCATGCGTGACCCCCGGGGCGGCGTCCGCCTCGCCCGCGGGTGATCAGGCCCGCTATTCCTGGGTCCCCGGCCCTCCGCCGGGCCCCGCGACGTCCGCGGTCGGCGCCGTCGAGAGCGCGGTCTGCGGCCGGGCGGGGGCGGGCAGGAGCTCTCCCCGGAGGCTCAGCCGCTGGGCGCGGGCGGCCAGGAGCTCCTCTTCGGCGCGAACGGCCTCGTCGTGGGCGTCCGCGGCCGCGACCTCCCGGCTCTCCACCTCCGCGGCCCGGGCTCGGCCTTCGGCCTCGAGGGTGCGCGCCAGTCGCAGCTCCCCTTCCGCCACTCCTTCCGCGCGGCGAGCCAGGCTCGCGTGGGCGGTGGCCCGCGCGAGGGCGGCGGCGGCCCGCCGCACGGAGAGCTCGACCTCGAATTCCCGGGCCCGGCGCCGGGCCAGGGCCCCCTCGCGGTCGGCCTGAACGCGGGCGGCGGCGTCGGCGGAGCGTCCGCTCGTCCAAAGGGGAAGCCCGACCCAGAGGCCCACGCTCCAATTGTCGGCCTT
>DATMQU010000492.1:0-4937 GCA_035566715.1 Vicinamibacteria bacterium | reverse complement strand
GAACCTGAGCCCGCCGTTGCGCTCGAGCTGAACCACGACCGGGTCGCTGGGCTTGATCCGCGCGAGAACCTCCCGCAGCTTCTGGACGCTCACCACCGGCTCCTGGTTCACGGAATAGATCACGTCTCCGGGCAGGAGCGGATCGGCCCCGGAGGAGCCGTCCGTGGCCGCCGCCGCCACCACCACCCCCGCCTTCGCGCGCAGGGGCCCCGGCAGCTGCGCTTCCACCTCCTCGAGGTCGAGGCCCAGGAGGCCCAGCCTCGGGACGGCGTTCCGCTCCGGGCTCACGGTGTCGGCGAGCCGCTCGGGGTCGCGGGCCCGCTCCGTGACCGTGGCTAGGAAGGTCAGGGTAGTCAGGGTCTGGGCTCCCCGCCGCACCTCCAGGCTCGCGATCCCCCCCACGGGTCGGTGGTAGAGGTTGACCTCCAGCTGGCGGGCATTCTCCATGAGCTTCCCGTCCAGTTTCAGGACCACGTCCCCGATGCGGAGCCCCGCCAGGGCCGCGGGGCCTCCGGGGAGGACGTCGGAGAGGACGACGCCCCAGTCCTGGGGGAGACCCAGTCCGGCGGCCAGGGCAGGGGTGATCGTCTGGGCGTAGACTCCGATCTCTCCCCGGCGGACGCGGCCCGTCTTGCGGACCTGCTCGAAGACGTTCCCCACGATGTTGCTGGGAGCGGCGAAGCCGATCCCCTCGTTGCCCCCGGACTGGGTGAGGATCGAGGTGTTGATCCCGATCACGCGCCCCTCGCCGTCCACCAGGGGGCCGCCGCTGCTGCCGGGGTTGATGGAAGCGTCGGTCTGGATGTAGATCATCCGGTCCTCGGGATGGATCTGCCGCGCCACCGCGCTCACGACCCCCATCGTCACCGAGTTCTCGAGCCCGAGCGGGCTCCCGAAGGCCAGGACCAGCTCTCCCGGGCGCAGCTCTTTCGAGTCCCCCAGGGACAGGAAGGGGAGGTTCTTCTCCGCGACCTTGAGGACGGCGAGGTCGGTCTCGCGGTCGATGCCGACGAGGACGGCGCCGACGACCCGGCCCGGGGCCTTGAGGATGGATTGCGCGTTGGGGGGACCGCTGGCCAGACCGGCGAGCACCACCTGGATCCGTCGGGCGCCCTGGACCACGTGGGCGTTCGTGACCACGTAGCCATCGGGGTCGAGGATCACCCCCGACCCGGTGGCCCGCTGCCGGGAGAGGAGCCCCCCCGTCTCCGCATAGCCTGTACTGAGGATCTGGACCACGGCCGGCCGCACGCGCTCGCTGAGGGCCTCCAGGCTCTGGCTGAATCGTGACAGCTCCGACATCTCCCGCCCCGGCCCCGGCCTGGCCTGGGCGTTTGCGGAGAGCGCGACGGAAGCGAGGAGGAGACCGCCAAGACAAGACATGCGCATCCGTCCTTTCTCGCTCGCGAGCCGCGAGCGGGCCCGACCCCGGGGGAGAGCCTATCCCGAATCGGCTTCGACTATCATGTCACCAGCGGCAACCAGAGAGACCAAGCCGGCCGGCGGCGAGCGGGCACCCAGAGGGGGAGAAGGAACCCGGCTTGCGGTGCCGCCGTCCTCAAGCAACCGAGGAGGAAGAAGACGATGACGAAGCACCCTGTCGTCCCCGCCGCCCTCCTGGCGGCCGTGCTCGCTCTCCCCGCTGCCGCGCAGGACAAGGCCTTCACGGTCGGGATCCCCTTGCCCCTCACGGGGGCAGAGGCCAAGTTCGGGGAGATGGAGAAGCAGGCCTACGAGATGGCGGCGGAGGAGGTGAACGCCAAGGGGGGCGTCAAGGGCCGCAAGCTCGTCCTGGACATCCAGGATAGCGGGGGCAAGCCAGAGACCTCCACCGCCATCGTGGAGAAGTTCATCACCGTCAACAAGTACCCGATCGTTGTCGGGGAGTATACGAGCCAATGCAGCTACGCGGTGGCGGGAGTGGCGGAGAAATACAAGACCCCCTATCTGGTGGTCACGGGCGCGGCGGACAAGATTACCCAGCAGGGTTGGAGATACGTCTATCGTCTGAACCCCCCGTCGGGCCTCTATAACACCGGCATCTTTGGCTTCTTCGAGACCGCGGCCAAGCCCAAGTCGATCGCGCTCCTCTACGAGAACACGGACTTCGGCACCAGCACCTCGAAGGCCATGAAGGACTACTGCGAGGCCAAAGGCATCCAGGTGGTGCTCTTCGAGGGCTACCAGGCGGGCGCGATCGATTTCAAGCCCATCCTCCAGAAGGTCAAGTCCCTGCGGCCGGAAATCCTCTACATGGTCTCGTACCTGATGGACGCCTCCCTGCTGATGCGGCAGTCGAAGGAGCTCGACATCAATCCCCAAGCCTTCGTGGGGGGCGCCGCGGGCTTCACCCTTCCCGAATTTCTCGAAAACGCCGCCGAGGCATCCGAGTACGTGATGTCGGGAACGCTCTGGACGGCACAGGTGAAATACCCGGGGGCCAAGGAGTTCTTCGAGAAGTTCAAGGCCCGGTTCGGGAAGGAGCCGGACTACCACGGGGCCGAAGCCTACGCGGCCGTCCAGGTCCTTGCCGATACCCTCAAGCGGGCCAAGGCCTGGACGCCCGAGGACCTCCGGACCGCGCTTGCCGACACGGACCTGATGACCCCCTTCGGGCCCGTGAAGTTCATCTCCTGGGGCCAGTTCACAAACCAGAACAAGCTGGACACCCTCCTCCTCCAGATCATCAGGAGGAAGTTCGAGACGGTCTGGCCCCGGGAGGTCGCCTCCGCCCCCTTCGTCTTCCCCGTTCCCCGCTGGCGCGACCGCAAGTAGCGGCGCGGGGCGGGCAGGGCCATGACGCCGCAAGCCGCTGGCCAGATCGAGCTGCTCGCCCAGGTGCTCATCTCGGGCGTCCTCCTGGGCGGCCTCTACAGCCTCATCGGGCTGGGGATGTCGCTCATCATGGGGGTGATGCGCATCATCAACTTGGCCCACGGCGAGCTGATGATGGTCGCCATGTACATCACCTTCTGGGGCTTCACGCTTCTCGGAATCGACCCCTATTTATCCCTGCTCGCCGTCTTCCCCCTGATGTTCCTTCTCGGGGTGGCGGTCCAAAAGTTCCTTCTCGAGCCCGTCATGGAGGCGGATACCGTCCTGCCCGAAAACCAGGTCCTCCTGACCGTGGGCCTCGGTCTCGTCCTCGCCAACCTCGCCCTCCTCCTCTTCACCGCCGACTACCGCTCCGTACCCGTCTCCTACGCAAGCAAGACCATCTACTGGGACATCCCGCTCCGAGGGCAGACGATCTCGCTCTCCTTCAGCGTCCCCTTCCTGGTCGCCTTCGGCCTCGCCTTTGCCCTGGGCTGGCTGCTCTTTCTCTTTCTGGGCCGGACCGACACCGGCCGGATGATCCGGGCCACCGCCCAGGACAAGCGCGCGGCCGCCCTCATGGGAATCGATACCCGGCGCATCACCGCCATCACCTTCGGACTCGGGTCCGCCCTGGTGGGGGCCGCGGGCACGCTCCTCGCCCCCGTCTACTACCTCTACCCGCAGGTGGGCGGTCAGTTCACGCAGAAGGCGTTCGTGATCACGATCCTGGGCGGCCTGGGGGACATCCCGGGCGCGGTCCTGGGCGGGTTGGTGCTCGGCCTCGCGGAGTCGCTCGGCTCCGTCTACATCTCCCTCGGATACAAGGACGCCTTCGGGTTCGTCATCTTCGTCCTCGTTCTCATCTTCATGCCGCGTGGCTTGCTCGGGAGAGGGCGGGCCTAAGGGGAAGGGATGTCCAAGAAGAGGCTCCTAGCCGCCCTCCCCCTCGCCGCCCTCCTTTTCCTCCCCGCGGCGACCCAGAACCCCTACCTGCTCCACATGGCGATCCTCTCCTTGCTCTGGGTCGTCCTCGGCCAGAGCTGGAACCTGCTCGGGGGGTACACCGGGCAGATCTCCTTCGGGCACGCCGCCTTTTTCGGGGTCGGCGCCTACACCACGGGGATCCTGATCAAGTCCGGCTTCTCGGCGCCCGCCGCATGGTGGGGGCTCCCCCTCGGCGGCCTCACCGCCGCCGCGGTGGCCGCGCTCATCGGCTGGATCTGCCTTCGGCTGCGGGGCTCCTACTTTTCCCTCTCCGTGCTCGCCCTCTCCGAGGTCCTGCGCCTGGTGGCGGTCAACTGGAAGCAGCTCACCAACGGGGCGGAGGGCATCCTGCTCATCCCCGCCTTCACCGGGAAGATCTGGTACTACTACATCGTTCTCGCCCTCGCCGCCCTCACGTTCGTCGTCATCGGCTGGGTGATGGGGAGCAAGCTGGGCTACTACTTCCTGGCCATCCGCGAGGACCAGGACTGCGCGGAGTCCCTCGGGATCGATACCACGAAGTACAAGCTCCTCTCCGTCCTGCTGAGCGCATTCTTCACGGGGGTGGCGGGGGGGTTCTATCTGAACTACATCGGGTTCATCGACCCTGGAATCGTGTTCTCCGTCGAGGACATCTCGATCATGATGATCCTGGTCACCATGCTGGGGGGAGCCGCCACCCGCTGGGGCCCGGCGGTGGGAGCGGTGATCTTCATCCTCGTCTCGGAGCTTCTCCGGGTCTGGGTCCAGCGGGGGCACCTGATCTTCTTCGGGGTGCTCATGATCGGCATCATCATCTTCTTCCCCAACGGGATCGTGGGCGCGGTCCAGGATGCGCGGGCCCGACGACGCCGGAGCCACGGGGGGCCGGCGACGGCATGAGTCCCCTCCTCGAGCTCGACGACGTCAGCAAGCGCTTCGGCGGCCTGATGGCCGTGCGCCATATGTCCTTCCACGTGGAGAAGGGGGAGATCCTGGGGCTGATCGGGCCGAACGGAGCGGGGAAGACCACCCTCTTCAACCTGATCAACGGCTACTTCCCGCCCGCCAGCGGCAAAATCCTTTTCCGGGGCGCGCGGATCGACGGCCGGAAGCCCCACAAGGTCTGCCGGATGGGCCTGGCCCGCACGTTCCAG
>DATMQU010000491.1:0-8628 GCA_035566715.1 Vicinamibacteria bacterium | reverse complement strand
GACCAGGATGCGGGCCGCCTCCCGGGCTTCCCCCTCCAGGCGGGTGGTGAGGACGAGGGAGCGGAGCCCCTGGCGCCGCGCCTCCCGGGCGGCGGCCTCCACGGTGAGGCGGTTACTCCCCACGATGCGGGTCGCCACCCGCCGGAGGAGGGGGTCGCCCGGCTTGGGCGTCTCCGGCGCCTCGCCCCGCTGACCAGCCTCCAGGCGGGCCCGCACCGGAGGGGGAACCTCCGCGAGCAGCCCCCGCTCCGAGAGCACGGCCAGGGCGTCCGCGTAGGTGGTGGGATCGGGGGCCACCGGACCGGAGCCGATGGTGGACAAATCGTCACCCACCACGTCGGAGAGCACGAGCGCGACCACCCGCGCGGGGGCGGCCGCGCGGGCGAGGCCGCCCCCCTTCAGGCGGGAGAGGTGCTTGCGGACCGCGTTCAGCTCATGGATCGAGGCCCCCGCCCGGAGGAGGAGGGAGGTGGTCCGGGCCTTGTCGGCGAGCGAGATCCCCGGGCAAGGGGCGGGGAGCAGGGCGGAGGCGCCCCCCGAGAGCAGGAAGAGGAGCAGATCGCTCTCTCCCAGGCCCTGGGCGAGGGCCTCCACCGCCCGCGCCGCCTCCTCCCCCCGCTCGTCGGGAACGGGATGCCCCGCCACGATGAGGCGAGTGCGGGCGAGGGGTCGCCCCGGGGGGGCGGTGTCCACGGCCAAGCCCTCGGCCAGCTGGTCGCCGAGAACCGTCTCCGCCGCCCGGGACATGGCCGCGGCCGCCTTGCCGGCGGCAATGAGGACGACCCTCCCCTGGCCGAGACGGTAGCGCAGGCCGGCGGCAAGGAGGAACCCCCGCTGCCGGCGGAGATGGGCGCGGACGAGGCGGTCGGGATCGGCGGCGCGGAGCCCCGTGGCCAGGAGGTCCGCGGCCGCGCGCCGCAGCCGCGGGTGGTCCCAGGGGAGCCGGCGGGGCAGCTCAGTGACCCCGGCGCGGGTCCAGCTCGCTCAGGCGGGTCAGGGCGTCGAAGTTGCGGAGAAGGTTTTCGGCGACGGCGGAGAACCGCTCACGCCCACAGATCAGGTCGAGGTCGCTGAGCAGCTTGCGGCAGGCGCGGTTGACGGCGGGGTTGGAATCGTTGAGGATCCCCGACGACTGTAGTTGCTCCAGGTGCCTCTGGAATTCTTCACGGTAGAAGTCCGACAAGGCCTGTCGCTTGTCAGGGTCCAAAAGGCCTCCCGTCGCGCCGCTGTCGTTCTTTTGACGATAGTCCAGCTCGTTAAAGGATGTCAAGGGATCTAAGAGAGGACAAGGTGAGCCTCGGCGTTTAGGTCCCACCCCCCTCGTCGCCCCAGGCGGAAGTTAACCGCCCCCGCCGCCCCGATCATGGCCGCGTTGTCGGTGGAGAGGTCGGGAGGGGGGACGAAAAAGGGCAGCCCCAGCTGGGCCGCGGCCCGGGCCGCCTCCCGGCGCAGGAGGGTGTTGGCGGCCACACCCCCCGTGAGGAGGAGACTCTGCGGCCGGTGGGCTTCCACCGCCCGCTCCAGGCCCTTGATGAGGGCGGTCACCACCGCGCGCTGGAAGGAGGCCAGCAGGTCGCGGACCTCCACCGGCACGCGCCCGGGATCGGCCACGGGGGGGATTCCCTCGCGGCGCACGTGGTAAAGGACGGCGGTCTTGATCCCGCTGAAGGAGAAATCGGGCTTGCCGTCCGTCATCCGGGCCACCCTGAACTCGACCGCCCGGTCGTTCGCCCCCTGGGCGAGCCGGTCGATGACAGGCCCCCCGGGGTAGCCGAGGCCCAGCAGCTTAGCGACCTTGTCGAAAGCCTCGCCGGCGGCGTCGTCGCGAGTGCGCCCGAGCAAACGGTACGTGCCCTCCGCGGGGACCTCGAAGAGGCTGGTGTGCCCGCCGGAGACGACCAGGGCCAGGGCGGGCAGGGGGATGTCGCCGTGGGCCAGGAACGGGGCCTGGATGTGGCCGGCAATGTGGTGCACGGGCACCAGAGGCTTGCCCTGGGCATAGGCGATGCCTTTCGCCGCCTGCACCCCCACCAGCAGCGAACCCACGAGCCCCGGGCCCTGCGTGACCGCCACCGCGTCCAGCGCCGCGTAGGTGAGGCCGGAGGCGGCCATGGCCCCGGCGATGACAGGACAGATGTTCTCGATGTGGTGGCGGGAAGCCAGCTCCGGGACCACCCCCCCGTAGGGGGCGTGGACCGCGGTCTGGGAGGAGACGATGCTGGAGAGGATGCGCCGGCCGTCCTCCACGACCGCCGCCGCCGTCTCGTCGCAGGAGGTCTCTATGGCCAGGATGCGCAGGGGACGGCCCACCTCACCTCCCCAAGAGCCCGCGCAGGGTCTCCGTGTAGGGCGGCCGCGCTATGCCCAGCTCCGAGATGATGGCGGTCACGAAGCGGTGGGGAGTCACGTCGAAGGCGGGGTTGCGCACGCGGACCCCCTCCGGGGCCAGGCGCCGGCCGCCGTGGTGGGTCACCTCCGCCGAGGAGCGCTCCTCGATGGGGATGCCCTCCCCGGAGGGTGTCGCGAGGTCGAAGGTGGAGGCGGGCGCCGCGACCAGGAAGGGGAGGTTGTTCTCCTTGGCCAGGACGGCGAGGGTATACGTCCCGATCTTGTTGGCGACGTCCCCGTTGGCGGCGATGCGGTCGGCCCCCACCAGCACCACGTCCACCTCGTGGGTGGCCATGAGGTGCCCGGCCGTGCTGTCGGTGATGAGGGTGGCGGGAATCCCGTCCTGCGCCAGCTCCCAGGTCGTGAGGCGGGCACCCTGCAGGTAGGGGCGCGTCTCGTCCGCGAAGACGTTTCTGACCTTTCCCTGGCGGGCCGCCGAGCGGACCACCCCCAGGGCGGTTCCGTAGCCGGCCGTGGCCAGGGCCCCCGCGTTGCAGTGGGTCAGGATGCGTGCTCCCTCCGGGACCAGGGTTGCCCCCAGGTCCCCCATGCGATGGCAGGACTCCAGGTCCTCCGCTTGGATGGCCAAGGCCTCTTCGAGCAGGGCGGCCCGCAAGGCCGGTCCGCCCCCGGGTAGAGCCTCCGTGAAACGGCGGCGCATCCGCTCGATGGCCCAGAAGAGGTTGACGGCGGTGGGGCGGGTGGCGCGGAGGTCCTCGCAGATCCCCTCGAACGCGGCCAGGAGGGAGGGGCCTTCCGCGGAGGTGGCCCGGACTCCCAGGGCCACCCCCAGGGCAGCGGCCACCCCGATGGCGGGGGCACCCCTGATGGCCATCCCCCGGATGGCCTCCGCCACCTCGCGATGGTCGCGGCAGCGGAGGAAGACCTGCTCTTCGGGCAGGCGCCGCTGGTCGATCATGACGACGGCTTCGTCCTCCCAGCTCACGGTCGGGACCACCCGGGACCTCCCCCAAAGCCCAATCCTAGTGCAAAAACCGCGGTCGCCGCCCCCGGTTGACGGGGCGGGAGGTGGGGCCTAGAATCCCCGCGCATCGCCGAGACACCCTCCTTCGGCGGGGCGCGAGGGCCGATCCCAGAGGCCCAGCGCCCCTTATCGCCAGGAGGTCGGTCGCCCATGCCGCAAGAGAGCCTGAATCCCTTTGACGTCGCTCTACGACAGTTCGATGCGGCCGCGGAGCTGCTCGGCCTCCCGGACGGCCTGCGGGGTCTCCTGCGGAGCCCGAAGCGACAGCTCCTGGTGTCGGTTCCCACCCTGATGGATGACGGCTCCGTCCACGTCTTCGACGGCTTCCGCGTCCAGCACAACGTCGCGCGCGGCCCCTCCCTGGGGGGGATCCGCTACCACCCAAAACTGAACCTCGACGAGGTCAAGGCCTTGGCCGCCTGGAGCACGTGGACCGCGGCCACCGTCAACATCCCCTTCGGAGGCGCCGCCGGTGGGGTGGCCTGCGATGCCCGCAAGCTCTCCCGGGGCGAACGGGAGAGGATGACCCGGCGCTTTGCCGCCGAGCTCTCGATCCTGCTCGGTCCCGATCGCGACATTCCCGCCCCCGACCTCTACACCGATTCCCAGACCATGGCCTGGATCGCCGACACCTACTCCCTCGGCCGCGGTCATTCCGCCCTGGGGGCGGTGGCGGGGAAGCCGGCGGAGCTTGGGGGCGGAAGCCGCCGGGAGGCCGTGGCTCGGGGCGCTCTTTTCTGCATCCACGAGGCCTGCTCGCTTCTGCGCAAGCCGGTGCGCGGGGCCACCATCGTGGTCCAGGGCTTCGGCAGCGTGGGGACGGGCGCGGCCCGCCTCCTCCACCAGGATGGCGCCAAGGTGGTGGCGGTCTCCGACAGCCGGGGGGGCGTGTATGCGGGCCGGGGCCTGGACCTCGGCCCCCTGCTGGAGCACAAGGAACGGACGGGCTCGGTGGTGGGCTTCAAGGGGGCGGAGCGCGTCACCAGCGAAGAGCTGATCCAAGTCAAATGCGATGTGCTGGTCCCCGCCGCCATCGAGAGCCAGATCACGCAGCGAAACGCCAGCCGGGTGAGGGCTCGCATCCTGGCCGAGGTGGCGAGCGGCCCCACCACCCCCGGGGCCGACCGGATCCTGCGCGACCGGGGGGTGTTTCTGATCCCCGACATCCTCTGCAGCGCGGGGGGGGTGATCGCCTCCTACCTGGAGCGGGCTCGGGACCTCCAGGGCTTCTGCGGGGAGGAGGCGGAGGGCGCGCGCCACCTGGAGCGCGTCATGCGACGTGCCTTCCACGAAGTGAACGACACCGCGAAGCGCCACAAGACGGACATGCGGACCGCGGCCCACGCCCTGGCCGTGGGGCGCGTGGCCGAGACCACGCGGGCCCGCGGCCTCTTCCCCTGAGCCCGCGACGCCTCGCCGGCTGACTCGGAGTCGGCGTCCTCGACGAGCCGTTCACGCTTCCCGCCGCGTCCGCCCAGGGGCCGGCGGGCTCTCGCCGCTCCGCCTGCTCTCTCGTCCCGCGATCCGGACCCGCAGCGGGGACCTGTGGCG
This sequence comes from Vicinamibacteria bacterium, assembly GCA_035566715.1. Taxonomy (GTDB): domain Bacteria; phylum Acidobacteriota; class Vicinamibacteria; order Fen-336; family Fen-336; genus DATMML01. The sequence goes on along the minus strand of DATMQU010000491.1, from coordinate 3,704 downwards.
AGTCAGGGCGCCATGCTACTATGAGCGGACGCCAAGTCGCGTCCAACAGGAGGGCAGCCTTTGCGCGGTCGCAACCGGCTGCCGGGGGATCGCTTGTAATCAAGCGCTCCGATGTGAGTAGGGGGTACCGCCGTGATCCCTGTTGAAATGGCGTTGGAGATCGTCCTTTCCCACACGCCGATGCTGCCCAAGGAAGAGGTCCTGTTGGCGGACGCCCTCGGCCGCGTCCTTGGGGAGGACGTCCGCTCCGACCTCGACCTGCCTCCCTTCGACCGCGCGGGGATGGACGGCTACGCCCTGCGCGCCGGCGACGCCGCCCAGGCCCCCGTCACCCTGCAGGTCGTCGGGCAGACCCGCGCCGGGCAGTGGCCGGAGCAGGTGCTGGCGTCCGGCCAGGCCGTGGAGGTGATGACGGGCGCGCCCGTGCCCGCGGGTGCCACCGCTGTGCAGCAGGTCGAGAACACGCGCGTCCACGATGGCGGCCGGAGGGTCGAGATCCTCGTGCCCGTGGAAACGGGCCAGAACATCGCGCGCCAGGGGAGCGAGGTGCGGGCGGGCGACCCCGTCCTCGCGGGGGGGGAGACCCTCGACCCCGCGGCCATCGGCGTGCTGGCCGCGGTGGGAAAGGGCCGGGTCCGGGTGGGGCGGCGGCCGACGGTCTCGGTGCTGGTCACGGGGGACGAGCTCGTGGACGTGTGGGAACGACCGAGCGGCGGCCGCATCCGAAACAGCAACGGGTACGCGCTGCTGGCGCAAGCCCGCTGGGCGGGGGCGGACGTGACCTCCCTGGCCGTCCTTCCCGACCAGGTCGACCGGATCGCGGAGGGCGTGCGCGAGGGCTTCCGCTCGGACGTGCTCGTCCTCTCCGGGGGTGTCTCCGAAGGCGCCTTTGACTTCGTGGAGCAGGTGCTGGCCCGCTTCGATGTGGGGCTGCTCTTCACGAGAGTCGCCATCAAGCCGGGGGCGCCCCTTGTTTTCGGCCGCCGGGGGGACAAGCTGGTCTTCGGCCTGCCCGGCAATCCGGTTTCCGCGCAGGTGACATTCGACATCTTCGTGCGCGCCGCCCTCCTGCGTCTGCAGGGAGCCCGCCAGGTCTCGCGGCCCACGGTGGAAGTCGAACTCATGGAGGCGGTGAAGAACCGCTCGGGACGGAAGGCTCACCTCCCCGCCCGGGTCCGGTCGGAGGGGGGGCGGCTGCTGGCCAGCCCCGTCTCCTCCCGGGGCTCCGCCGACCTCGTGGCCCACGCCAAGGCTAACGCCCTCCTGGTGCTGGAGGCCACGCGGACGCGGGCGGAGGCCGGGGAGAGGGCGCCCGCCCTGCTCCTCGGGAACTTCCTGGAACGTGACGGCGCGCCGGTCTGAGCCCGCGCGGGCTCCCCGCTTGAGCCACCTCGACGCGGGGGGGGCGGCGCGCATGGTGGATGTGTCGGCCAAGCCCCCCACCCTGCGGGAGGCGGTGGCCCGAGGCCGCATCCGCATCGCTCCCTCCGCGCTGCGCCTCCTGCGCGCAGGACGGCTGCGCAAGGGGGGCGTGATCGAGGCCGCCCGCCTGGCCGGCATCCTGGCCGCCAAGCGGACGGGGGAGGTCATTCCCCTCTGCCACCCCCTGCCCCTCACGCACGTGGACGTCGACCTTCTTCCGCGCCGCGACGGCTTTATGATCGAGGCCCGGGTCCGGACCGAGGCCAGGACGGGGGCGGAGATGGAGGCCCTCCACGCGGTGGCGGTAGCGGCCCTGACCGTCTACGACATGGTCAAGGCCGCGGACCGGGCCATGGCCATCACCGACATCGTCCTCGTCAAGAAGACGGGCGGCAAGAGCGGGGACTATCGGCGGGGCTAGACGCGCCGGGGCTCGTGGGGGCGCGGGGACCGACTATACTCCCGCCGCATGAAGCGGATCGCACGGCGGGCCTTGGCCGCCCTCCTCGTGCTTGTCGCCCTCGGCGTCGGGCTCTTCCTGCGCTTCCGCGAGGAGCCCTTGCCGCCGGAGGTGAAGGGGACCCTCGTCTTCGTGAGCGACCGCGAGGGGGTGGACTCCCTCTACGTGAGACGGCTCCCCCGGGGTCCGGAGCGGCGGCTCACCGTTACCAGCGAGCCCGTCCGCGATCCTGCGCTTTCCCCCGACGGACGCCAAGTGGCCTTCGCAACCGGCGGGCGGATCGGGCTCGCCCCCCTCGACGCGGGCGTCGTGCGCATCCTCACCCTGGGCGTCGACTGGCGGGACGCCTCCCCTGCCTGGCGGCCCAACGGCAAGGGGCTCGTGGTCTCGTGCCGGAAGAGCGACGGCGCCAACGCGGAGCTGCATCTCATCGACCTGGACCCATTGGGTGTGACCCGGCACCCCCTCACCCAGACCCGGGGACTCGACGACAGCGCGCCCGTCTTCAGCCCCGATGGTTCCTTCGTGGTCTTCGTGCGCGAAGACAACCTGTTCCGGGTGGGCTTGGCCGACGGCCGCACCTCCCGCCTCACGGGCGGCTTCAAGCGATCCCGCTGCCCGCGTTTCCTCCCCTCGGGCCGGTTGCTCTGCTTGTGGACGGAGGGTAAGAACTACGGCATCGACGTCCTAGATGCAGACGGTAGGAACCGGGAGACCCTCTCCCAGGGCTCGGTCTACTACCGCAGCGTGGTGCCCTCCCCGGAAGGGCGTTTCTTGGCCGCCACCTTCACCTTCGATCTGCGTTTTCACCCCACCCAGGCCCTGAAGCTGCGCCAGACGGAAGAGGTTCACCTCCTGGACGCGCGGGGCTCGTTTCTCCGGAACCTCGAGCGGTCCTGGCGCTACGCCAGTCACTCCCCGAGCTGGGGCCGCTAAAGGGTATGGGTCTCTGGGGTATGATCGAAGGCCGCGTGGGCGGCAGGCGTTGGCGTCCCGCGCGGCGCTCTCAGGCTCGTGGGAGGTAGCGGCGATGGCGGTCTGTCCCGAGTGCGAGGCGGACATAGAGATAGACGAGTACGACGTGGACAAGGACGACATCATCAACTGCCCCGAATGCGGCGTCGACCTGAAAGTGGTGGGTCTCTCGCCTCTGGAGCTCGACCCCGCCCCCCCCGAGGACGAGGACGAGTGGGAGGAGTGATGGATAGCCTTACCCCCCCGCACAAGGAAGTAGCGCTCGACCGCCTCCTGGCGGAGATGGGCTCGGTGGTGGTCGCCTTCAGCGGGGGAGTGGACAGCGCCTACCTCGCCGTGCGCGCCCACCGCGTGCTCCGGGGGCGGGCCCTGGCCGTGACCGCGGACTCCCCCTCCCTGGCCGAGGCCCAACGCGCCCAAGCCCGGGACCTGGCCCGCGACTTCGGCTTCCCCCACCGGCTGGTCAGAACCGAGGAGTTCGATAACCCCCTCTATACCCGCAACGCCCCCGACCGCTGCTACCACTGCAAGGTCGAGCTCTTCCGTCACCTGCTGCCCCTGGCCGCGCGCGAGGGCTACGCCCATGTGGCCTACGGGCTGATCGTGGACGATCTGGCCGAGTTCCGCCCCGGCCACCGGGCGGCGGCGGAGGCGGGGGTGAAGAGCCCCCTCGCGGAGGCGGGCCTCACCAAGGCCGACGTCCGCCTCCTCTCCCGCGCCCTGGGCCTCCCCACCTGGGACCGGCCCGCCTCCCCCTGCCTCTCCTCGCGCGTCCCCTACGGCACCGCCGTGACTCCCGAAGTCCTGCGCCGGGTGGAGCGGGCCGAGGAGGGCCTGCGTACGCTCG
>DATMQU010000490.1:0-6248 GCA_035566715.1 Vicinamibacteria bacterium | reverse complement strand
AGCTGATCCTCTTTGCTCCGCTGCGGCGGGGACCCGTCGTCGGCGGAGACCTTCCCACGCACGTTCGCACGCCAGAAGGAGAGGAGCTGGCGGTGTTCGGCCAAGAATTGGCGACGGAGGTCGGCCGCCGCCATCGTTCATCGGTCGAGATGATGCACCTCAACCGTGGCATCTTCGACGAAGCGACCATCTCCGTGATTACCTCCGCCACGGTCGGCGAAATCGGGAGGCTCGCGGCGCAGCGTCCAGACGTCCGAAGATTCCGACCAAACATCCTGATTGCATCATTGCGATCCGCCCCCTTCGAGGAGGACGAGTGGGTGGGAGGTGTCCTCTCGTTCGGGGAAGCCAGCCCGGCCGCCGCCATAGGCATCACGACGCGCGACGAGCGCTGTTCGATGGTGAACCTCGACCCCGGCTCGGCGCGCTCCGCCCCCGAGGTGCTAAAGACGATCGTTCGGGTGAGGGACAACATGGCCGGGGTCTACGGCACCGTAGCTCGCCGCGGGCGCCTCGCGGTGGGGCAGCCCGTGCTCTTCCAGCCGGCGGCCGAGCATCGGGAGCACCTGGCGGCTAGGGGTCACCGTGCCGACTGAACGGGAGGTGCTCCCGGGGCTTCCGCCTTTGGGTCCGCCGGCCGAGCCGTTCAGCGCCAACGGGATGGGCACGCACAGCGAGGGCTTCGTAGTTCGGTTTGTGCCGGAGTTCGGATCGCCCTGGACCGGCAACGTCCAGCCGGGGCTTGGGGATGCAAGCGGCGTCTTCAATCACCCGAACGGCCGCGATATCATGGGGTTATCGATGGGCTGGGCGAGGCTCCGTGGAAGGCGCAGTCTACGAAACGGGTAAACGGCTCACGCAGTCGTCCGGTGCCGGGGACTAGGGAGCCGCCGCTGACCCGAGGATTCGACCGCCGAGGGGCTTGATTGAGACTCCCGCCATTTCTGCTTCAGGTCGCCGGACTCAGTGCTCTGAGTGTGGCTCTTGCTTCGTGTGGCGGTCGCGCGGGCGGCGATTGCCTGGCCCTCCCGTGCCCTTTGTCGCTGGCGATCACCGTCATTGTCACTAGCGACACTACGGGCGACCCGGTGACGGGTGCGACGCTCAACGTGTCGGGCGCAACCACCACGATCATTCCCTGCAATGGGCAATGCAACGTACTAGGAACCGCCGGACAGTATGTTGTGGATGTGAGCGCTCCTGGTTTCCAGAGCCGTCGGGTCACGGCGGTGGTGCAGGGGACTAACCCTCCATGCGAATGTCCGACCGTGATTGTCCAGCAGTTGCGTATCGCACTATCACCCAGCCCGTGACCGCCCACCGACGTGGGTCCGTGCGGAATTTCGTATCTTGTCTGGGATGCTCACGAGTTCACGCGCCTGGCGTTTAAAGAGCAAGACCCTGGAACACCGTCACGGTGAGCGCAAAGCGCGGTAATTCTGTGATGTTCAGACCGCACCGCTTGGCCCGCCGCTCGGGTGGTCCCGCCCGTAGAGTTGCCCAATGCCCCGGAGTCTTGGCGCAGAATCTGCCCGATGAGCAGTTGGTTCAATCCGAAGACCGAGAAGCGCGCTAGCGATATCCAAGGGCGAGGGCTCTTCGCTCGGGATGCGATCGCGGCGGGTGAGATCGTAGCCGTCAAGGGCGGCTCCATCGTGGACCGCTCCACCTTGGCCGCGGTCCGGTGCGAGATCTCCGCCGCGGACATTCAGGTTGAGGACGATCTCTACATCGCGCCCCGCCCCGCGGGGGAGGTCGAAGCGAGCATGCTTCACCTCAACCACTCGTGCGACCCCAACGTGGGGGTTCGCGGCCAGATCACATTCGTGGCCATGCGTGATGTCCCGCCGGGATCTGAGCTCACGATCGACTACGCGATGATTGACGGTGATCCGTCCGAGCGAATGGAGTGCTCGTGTGGCACCCGCGAATGCCGCAAGGTGATCACGGGAGAAGACTGGCGCTTGCCGGACCTGCAACGTAGGTACGCCGGCTACTTTTCCCGCTACATCGAAGACCGATTTCCCGTCGATGGGGAAGGATAACGCAAGGCTGCCCAAGGAGGAATATGCGCCAAATCGTAGGATCGATTGAGGGCGAGTACCGGCGCTACAAGAAGCTCGGTGAAGCGGCGATCGAGCAGCTCACCGATGAGCAGCTGTCCCTGGTGAACGCCGGCGCCGGCAACTCCATTGCGACGCTCGTGTGGCACATATCGGGCAACCTCGAGTCGCGATTCACGGACTTCCTCCAGTCCGACGGTGAGAAGCCCTGGCGTAACCGAGACGACGAGTTCCTCCAGCGGACCATCCCGCAGGCGGAACTTCACGAGAAGTGGGAGAAAGGCTGGACGGTTCTCCTACAGTCTCTTGCCCACCTCGAGGACGAAAACCTGCAGGCACAAGTGAAGATCCGTGGAGTGCCACTCTCGGTTCTTGACGCCCTGCATAGGTCGCTCGCCCACACGAGCTACCATGTTGGCCAGATCGTCTTTCTGGCGAAGGCGCTCCGAGGGGCCGACTGGCGGTATCTGACCATTCCCCCCGGTGGGTCGGCGGCGTACAACCAGAATCCCTTCGCCGAGAAGCCCCCCCGACCGTCCCGGTAAGGACTGGGAGACGCCTGGCCGTCGGCTCCCGTCGGGCGCGCCCGCGACGGCGGCCAAGGGTTGCGCCTACTTGCGCAGTGCCGCCGTTCGTTGTGAATGAGGCGGGTGAGCCATGATTTTCATGGTGATCGAGAACTTTCGGTCCGGCAAAGCTCCTGAGGTGTACCGTCGCTTCCGTGATCGGGGACGGATGGCACCGGAGGGAGTACGGTACGTCTCGAGTTGGGTGGATCTCGGATTCCGGCGCTGCTTCCAAGTGATGGAGGCGGATAGCGAGGCGCTCCTGAGGCAATGGACGGCCAATTGGCAGGACCTGATCGATTTTGAGATCGTTCCCGTAAGAACGTCGGCCGAAGCGGCCCTGGCAATAGCGCCCGAGCTTTGAGGACGGGGGCTTGACAGGAGGCTCCCGGTTCAGGAAAATGACTGTTCGGTCAGCCAACTGACCGGAGAGGTCAGATGGGCGCCCTGCGCAAGAACAAGACCAAGAGGGATGTTGTGACGGAGTTCCGCCACGGGGAAATCCTGGAGGCGGCCCAACGCGTGTTCGCGCGCCGGGGCTTTACGGAGGCTTCCGTGGAAGCGATTGCCCAAGAAGCCGGGCTGGCCAAAGGCACGGTTTACCTCTACTACCCCTCCAAGCGCGCGCTCTACTGGGCAGCCTTGCGCCACGGGCTGCTCGGCCTCGGCGAAGAGTTGGCACGGCGCGTCGCCGCCGCGGAGTCCCTCCGGGAGAAGATCCGGGCCTTCGTGGACACCAAGGTGTCGTACTTCGAGGAGCACCGCGACTTCGTGCAGATCTACTACGCCGAGTTCACCAACGTGGTGGCCCACCCCTGCGCACCCCTTCGGGACTTCCAGGAGTTCTACCTCCAGCAGGTCGGCATCCTAAAGGCGGAGATCCAGGAAGCGGTGCGGAAGCGGGCCATCGCTCGTGTCCCCGAAGACACCGCCGCCTTCGCCATCTTCGACCTCACCAAGGGCGTGATCATGCGGCGGATGCTGGGCTGGTCCAAATCGCGCACCAAGGAGGATATCGATTTCGTGGTGGACCTGGCCTGGCGGGGGCTGGCCCCGCGATGAGCAACCGGCTCGCCGTCTTCATGGCGCTCGCCTTGGCGGGCCGCGCCGCCGTCGCGCAGGAGGGGATTCCGCCCTCCGTCTTCCAAGGCGGGGTGCCCACGGGCGAGGCCACTTCCGATGAGCTCGCGCTCTCTCTCCCCGACGCGGTCGAGCGCGGACTCCACTACAACCTTGGGCTGATCCTGGGGCGAGAGGACGTGCGCGCGGCACAGGGCGCGCGGGGGGAGGCTCGGGCCGATCTGCTCCCCCAGGTGCGGGCCGGCTTGCTGGAGACCCGCCAGAAGATCAACCTCGCCTCTTTCGGCTTCACGAGCTTCCCCGGCCTCCCCGAAATAGTGGGCCCCTTCAGCGTCTTCGACGCCCGCGCCTTCGTCTCCCAGACGGTCCTTGACCTCAAGGCCCTCCATCACGCCCGGGCCGCCTCCAAGGAGCTGCGCGCCGCCGAACACGAGGAGCGCAACACCCGCGAGTTGGTGGTGCTGGCTTGCGCGGGGCTCTACCTGCAGACGGTGGCGGGAGAGAGCCGCATCGCCGCCACCCGGGCCCAGCTCGATACGGCCGAGGCCCTGCTCGCGCTTGCCCGCGACCGCAAAGCGGCGGGCCTGGCCACCGGACTCGACGCCCTGCGGGCGGAGGTGCAGATGCAGGCCCAGCACCAGCGGCTGCTGGTGGCAGAGGAGGAAGCCGCCAAGGACAAGCTGGCCCTCGCGCGCGCGCTCGGCCTGCCCCTCGGCCAGCGCTTCCGGCTCACCGACCCCATGCCGTTGGCTACCCTGGCGCCGCCAAGCCCCGAGGAGGCGGTGGCGCGCGCTTGGCGTGAGCGGCCCGATCTCAAGGCCGCCCAGGCCCGCGTCGAGGCCGCGGAAGCCCAGCGCCGATCTGCCCTCGGCGAGGGGCTCCCTTCCTTGGCCGTGGACGCGGACTACGGCACGATCGGGAACGACCCCGGCACCGCTCGTGCGACCTTTACCCTGGGCGCCGCTTTGCGGGTCCCGATCTTCGAGGGGGGGCGGGTGCAGGGGAAGGTGCGAGCGGCGGAGGCCAGGGTCCAAGAAGACCGAGCGCGGCTCGAAGACCTGCGCGCCCGCATCTACTACGAAGTGCAGACGGCCTTCCTCGACCTGCGGTCGGCCCAGGACCGGGTGCAGGTTGCGGAGAAGGCCCTCGGTCTGGGCCGTGAGCAACTACGGCAAGCTCAGGACCGCTTCGCGGCCGGGGTCGCGAGCAACATCGACGTGGTCCAGGCCCAGGAAGCACTGGCCACGGCATCCGAGAACAGCATCGCGAGCTTGTACGCACACAACGTAGCCAAGGTCTCCTTGGCCCGGGCCCTGGGAGGGGCGGAGGCGAGCTACATACAGCTCTTGCGAGGACAGTAGATGGCGCAGAGTGTGCCGATTCGAGACGAGAGCGAGCAGGGAGCACAGGTTGACGCCGGCCTCGCCCCCGGCCCCGCTGCGCGCTGGCGGCGGGGGGGGTGGCTGCTGGTGGCGGCGGCCGTGGTCCTGGTCGTCGGGAACGTGGCCTGGCGCTATTTCGCGGTCCGCGAGTCCACGGACGACGCCCAGATCGACGGACACGTGAACCCGGTGGCCGCTCGAGTGGGGGGCACGGTCCTGGCCGTGCTGGTCCAAGACAACCAGGTCGTCGAGAAGGGCACGCTGCTTCTGAGGATCGATCCCCGGGACTACGAGGTGGCGGCGGCCCGGGCCCAAGCCGACCTGGGAGAGAACGAGGCGATGGCGCGAGCGGCCCACCTGTCGGTGCCGCTCACCTCCACGACCACCGGCACCCAGGTGACCGCCGCGGCGAGCGACCTGGAGGGATCCGGGGCGCGGCTCGCCTCCGCCCGCGCCCAGCTACGCGAGGCCGAGGCCCGGGATCGGAAGGCAAGCCAAGACCTGAACCGCCTGCGGCCCCTTCTGGCCAAGGACGAGGTTTCGCAGCAGGAGTACGACACCGCGGTGTGGGCGGCTGACTCCGCCCGGGCCGCCCGAGAGGCCGCGGAGGCCGCGGTCCGCGAGGCGGAGAAGGGCGTGGAGTCGGCACGCGCGCGTCTCCTCCAGGCCCAGACCGGCTCTGAGCAAGTCCAGATTGCCTCCGCCCGGGCTGCCTCCGCGGCGGCCAAGGTCGAGCAGACCCGGGCCACCCTCGAACAAGCGCGCCTCAATCTCGCCTACACCGAGGTCACGGCTCCCGTGAGGGGCGTTGTCAGCCGCAAGACGGTGGAGGTGGGCCAGGTGGTCCAGCCGGGTCAGCCCATGCTCGCGATCGTGCCCCTGGACGACATCTGGGTCACCGCCAACTTCAAGGAGAGCCAGCTCAAGGGCATGCGGCCCGGCCAGTCCGCGGTGATCTCGGTGGATGCCTACGGGGGGCGGCAGTACCGCGGCCACGTGGACAGCATTGCCGCCGCCACGGGCTCGCGATTCAGCCTTCTCCCCCCTGAGAATGCGACCGGGAACTACGTCAAGGTCGTGCAGCGGCTGCCGGTGAAGATCGTCCTCGAGCCCGACCAGGACCAAGAGCACCGTCTCCGCCCCGGCATGTCGGTGGT
>DATMQU010000489.1:0-8073 GCA_035566715.1 Vicinamibacteria bacterium | reverse complement strand
ATCCGACACTTACAAGGCCGCTTGTCGGAGATCGTCGATTGCGGTGTTAGGGCTAGTCGCCGGCCGGGGGCGTCCCCTGGCCGCCTGCACTCAAGGCCACCCAAGAGATCCGGAGATCAGGTGCGGCTAACCCCCAACCGTTCCAAAATCGGATCTCCTCGACCCTTGCTCCTTCCGGGAACCCGCCGAGAAGCAGGGCCTCCAAGTTCGCGGCGTTGTGAGGAAGGGGGCTGATCCACAAGCCACTCGCCGCCAAGTCCGGAATGAAGCGGCCGTGGATCTCAGGGGCTGTCCATGTCCCGGAAGGCTTGGTCCGAGCGCGGAATCGAACGTCTGCAAACATCTCGTCTTCCCGAAGCAACAGACCCCGGACCTTTGCCCACAAGGGACGGGAAATGTGGATCTGCGCCAGGACGACGCCGGGCGTGTCGGGCACCGAGGCCCAGGCCCCCCAGGGTACCGTCACGGATGCGATCTCCCTTCTCGACACGAAACGCGGTTCCGTCCGTGGCTCAAGCACATACAAGCGGCCCGCGCTGACTAGCCGGTAGTGATTCAGGATCGACACGAGCGTGAGGGGCTCGTCCCAGAAGAGGTGTCGGCCATCGATGCTGGCCACGCTCGTTATGCCCGGCGTCTGGAGAAGGTACCCCGATGTCTTGTGCCACAGCAGGCGCTGCGGCCGCCGCGGGGAGTCGAAGAATGCGGCGTTCAACCTGTCCAGGATCGGGCTGTGTGCGCTGTGGGACGCCGGGGAGGGGCGGTTGGCCCAATTGAATTGGTTGGCCGCCACGTAGCCGACTTCCCACGGGTAGACATCTACCGATGAGTCAGCGATCGCCTTTCTTTCTGCCGGGGGTACCACTAAGGGCTCGAGCGCCCTCTTCGAGAGTTGGGCAAGGTCCGCGCGGTACTGTGAGAGCCGAGCCCAGGCGCCTATGCCCCTGACCCCGGGCAGCCGAAGCGGCTCGGCTAGCGCACTCAAGAAACTCTGCGCCGGAGCGCCATCGGGAACCGAGAGATGGAACCACGCCACGATCAGCGAGGCGACAGCCCCGGCTAGGAAGGGCGCAGCACGCCACCTGCGTTCGGCCGTCAGGGAGTCCGCGACAAGCACCGCAACGATCAAGAAGCCGAACAGCACAAGGATTCTCCCGTGGACATCTTGCCGAACCACGGAATGCTTCCACGCCACGAACAGCGGCACTGCGCAGCAAGCGAGCGAGAGCTGTGCGCGTTCGTGTCCTACAGAGACGGCCCAAGCGGCGAGAAGAAGGAAGAACACTAGAAAAGAGGCGACCGCAACCTGCCACCCCTCGAGGGCGAGGCTCGCCGCCGAGGAATACCCTCCGACCATGGACAAGCTCACACCCAAGTAAGTGGCAAGGCCGGAGGTTGACCCGTAGTGGCCGACCCAGCCGACGATCAGGCCGAAGGTCGCGCAGCCACTCGCCACCAGAAGGCGAGGTAGGAACGCTAAACCCTTCCTTCCGAGCAGACAGCCCGCACCCAGCGTGAGGAGGGAACCGGGGCCGATTGTCTGCTTCATAAGCAAGAAGAAGCCCCCCAGGGCGCTTGCGAAGCCAAACACTATGAGTCCGGCTCGGTCTTTGCGGTGCAGACCGAGGAGGTAAAGAAGGAGGAACAGGCCGAACCACCGCCATTCCTCCCAGTAAGCAACGTGGACGGTGTAGGTCAGCAGTAACCCCATCAAGACCCTTTTGGCGGTTGGGCCTGGGCCGGACCACGCGTAGGCGACCGCGGCCAGTCCTACCATGACGACAAAGAGGGCTTGAACAAGGAACCAAGAACGTGCGACGTCGCCCACGTTTACTGGGTAGAGCAGCCAACCATACGGCCCACGATCGGAAAGGAAGTCCTTACCCCAATACTCACTATGAATGGCCGCATAGTTGAGAGCGAGCGCGTAGGAAGCGTCCACGCCGGGTGCCGGATAGGAGACCCCCGCCCTAAAGCCCGTTAGGACGCTGGCCACGACCGTGACCAGCAGCACCGCTTGGGTCTTCCGGCCTACAGTCTCGTTGGCAAGACGCAAGTCTCTGGAGGGCACTGCCATCGGCACCATAGGGGAAGGTGGAAGGGTAGCACGGCACCTAGGCGACGCTCACGGCCAACCAACAAGCGATTCGCGCTCCCGACGACGCGACAGCACGTGCTTGGCAGCGCGCGACGGAAGGCGCAACCCGCAGGCCCAAGGATGTGGGATGGTTTGAGGGGCTTACTCCCGCCGAGCGGATGTTACTAAGTCATATATCGAGTGTTACAGGATGGCGGTGGCGGAGAGAGAGGGATTCGAACCCTCGGTAGCGGGATCACCGCTACACGTGATTTCCAGTCACGCCGATTCAACCACTCTCGCATCTCTCCGTCTTTGGGAAGGGGGCTGCGCGGGCCCCGCTCGCCGAGCCTCGGCGCGCCCCATGGTGAATAGGCCGCTCGGAGGCTTCCGCCCTCAGGTTCTTCGCTTCATTCGCTTTGGTGGCGGAGAGGGTGGGATTCGAACCCACGGTACCCGGTAGGGCACAGCGGTTTTCGAGACCGCCCGATTCAACCACTCTCGCACCTCTCCTTTTTCGGGCCGGGCCGTCACCCCGAAGTCCCCGACCCCCTTCTTTACTCCTGCCGAGTCAACCCTCTGCGCCGGCCGCGCATGACCCAAACGCGGCGCGATGCCGAGTTTTCTCCACGTCCCGAGGACACTACCGATCGCCTCGGTCGGCGGGCGACAGAGTATCTTATCCTTGTTCCCGGCGGAACTTGAAGAAGTCGACAAGGAGTTGCCGGCATTCCGGCTCGAGCACGCCCGCGACCACCCGGAAACGGTGGTTCAAGCGCAGGCTCTCAATATTCAGGACGGACCGGATGGCGCCGGCTTTGGGTTCGACCGCGCCGTAGACGAGCGTGGACACGCGGGCGTGCACGAGGGCGCCCACGCACATCAGGCAGGGCTCGATCGTCACGTAGAGGGTCGAGCCTGTTAAGCGGTAGTTCCCGGCCTTCTTGGCCGCCCTTCGCAACGCCACCACCTCCGCGTGGGCGGTGGGGTCCCGGGCCTGAATCGGCTGGTTGAAGCCGTGCCCCACCACCCTCTCGCCCAGGACGAGCACGGCTCCCACCGGAACCTCCCCGAGGTGGCGGGCTCTCCTGGCCTCGGCCAGGGCCTGCTGCATGAAGGACTCGTGGCGGGGACCACCCTTCGCGGTGTGTCCGGCCCGGGTTTCGGGGTGGGGCCTGCTCATGGCGTCTGGCCCTCGGCGAGACGATCCCGTTCGGCCGGGGGCAGAATACCCAATCGGGCGTTCGAGCCGCAAACGGAGCGGTGGTGAGAGGGAGCGGCGCCGTGAGCAGGATTCGGCGGATCGTCTCCGGCGGACAGGCCGGCGTGGACCGCGCCGCCCTCGACGTAGCCCGGGGGCTGGGCCTCCCTTGCGGGGGGTGGTGCCCCAAGGGCAGGAAGGCCGAGGACGGCCCTATCCCGCGGCGGTATCCGCTGGTCGAGACCCCGACCGCGGCTTACCTTCAGCGGACAGAGTGGAACGTGCGGGACACGGACGGAACGCTGGTCCTGTGCTGCGGACGAGCGACGGGGGGAACCGCGCTCACCATTCGCTTCGCCCGCCGTCGCCGGCGGCCGCTCCTGGTCCTGGACCTCAATCTGGACCCCTTCCCGTCCCGGGTCCGGGAGTGGCTTCGCGGACGCGGGATCCGCGTGTTGAACGTGGCCGGGCCACGCGAGAGCCGGTGCCCCGGCGTCTATCGCCGAGCCGCGCGCTTCCTGAGGGCGGCACTCACTTCCAATCGAGGGAGAGGTTCTTCCGGAGCCGGCCCAGACTCGCCTCCAGCCGTTTCGTCACCCCGGCCTTGAAGATCCCGGAGATCCGCTCCGTCTTCTCGTTGTCCTCCCACTTCACCTGAACCCGAACCTCGTGGGTCCCCGGGCTCACGTCCATAAGCTCCATGACGTTCCCCCGGCGGACCTTGAAAACCAGGGCTTCCGTGCGGACCCGGCTGGTCAGCTTTTGATCCACGACCAGTTCGTCGTCGACCCAGACCCTGAGCGTGCCCACCTCGAGGGGATGGTCGAAGTCGATGTGGAGGTGGCCGGGCTCCGTCTGGGGCCGCTTGGGTTTGGTCGGGACCGCGGCGGGCGGGGAGGCGAGGGCCGAGGCACGCGAGGTGGACGGGGAGCGGGAGGGCAGTATGGGGGCGGAGGTCGCGGTGGGCGCGCTGGGGGCGGCGGCGCTCGGGGCGTAGGCGGGAGCGACCACGGGGGCGGGGACGATCGCGCGGCCCCGAAGACCCATGTAGGCCCAGGCACCCAGGCCCGCAATGACCACCCCCGTCCAAAGACCCACATGACGGCCTCCCGGCGGGAGCACCGAGCGGGAGACCCTCCCTGTCATGCGACCGGTTCGCTGGGCCATCGGCGGGCCAACGGCCGGGGGGGGAGCGGCGTCGGGCACGAGGGCGTGCAACTCCTGCTCGAGCGGATCCTCCTCGGCCAGGACAAGCTCGACTTCCGGAGGCGCCGTGCCCGTGAGGTGCCGCGGGATGCGTCCCTCCAGCACGTCCTCGAGGTCCTCGGCAAAGGCCCGAGCATGCGGGTAGCGGTCGTCCGGCTCCTTGGCCATGGCCCGGGCCAGCACCTGATCCAGACGCGGGGGAAGGCCGGGGACGAGGGAAGAGGGGGGCGCCGCGTCTTCCTTGACCAAGCGGGCCACGATCTGCGGGAGGCTGGCGGCGGCAAAGGCGGGTTGGCCGGTCAGGAGGGTATAGACGATGCCGCCCAGGGAGAAGACGTCGGTGCGCCGGTCGACCGTGCCGCTGAGCGCCTGCTCGGGGGCCATGTAGAGGGGCGTGCCCAGGAATTCGCCGGGGGACGTGAGCTTGAAACGCGCGGTGTCGGCCCGGGCGATACCAAAATCCATGATCTTCGCTTGACCCGAGGCGAGGACCATGATGTTGGCGGGCTTCATGTCGCGGTGGACGACCCCTTGCTCATGGGCGTGATGCAGCGCGCGCGCGATCTCCGCGCCCAGGCGCAACGCTTCCCGCCACTCGAGCGGGTGCCCGCCCTCCGTCATCTCCGCAAGGGTTCGTCCGGTCAGATGCTCGAGAGCGATGTAGAGGGTCCCGGTGTCGGGATCTCGGCCCACGTCATGGACAACCACGATGCCGGGGTGGGAGAGGCGCGCGGCAATGCGCGCCTCCGCGAAGAACCGCTGCTCGAAGGCCTCCTTGTCCTTGGGATCGAGGATGGGTTGGATGGTCTTCAAGGCCACGTTGCGGCTCAGGGCGGGGTCGTGGGCCTCGTAGACAACCCCCATCGAGCCGCGGCCGAGCTCCCTCAGGATCTCGTACCGCCCCACGACAGGGGGGATGTGGTCTTGGGCGGTCGGTTCGGTCACCTCAGGGGATCTCTCCTCGTCCGTGGCAGGGGCGGAGGGCCGCCGTCGTGATTCTCTCACAGGTACATCGAAGGGGGGGGTACGCTTGGAGGCGGACGCTCCCGGCCCTCCCCGGTAGGCGTTGATAGGATGCGACTTCCTGGGTTCGGACAGCGGGGGTTCCCTGGCCCAGAGGCATTCAACCCTTTGCCGCTGGGCGCACTCTAATAACGGAAGGCGTGTCCGACAGATCCAGGCGGGGTTTAGGTCGATCGTGCGGCGGAAAAGAGCGGCAGCTTTCGGCCGCGGAGGGAGATGCGGAGTCCAAGACCAGGCGGCGCGGCGGGCCTCGTCCTGCTGTTGAGCCTTCCGGGACTCCTGTTCTCTTGCGGGCAGGCTTCCCCGAGCCCGGCCGCGACGGCGACGCCGACCCCTGACCCCCCGCCGGGTGCCAGCGACTGGGTCATGTACGGACACGACGCGAGCCGCACCGGCTACAACTCGGGGGAGATCACCATCACCGCCGCCAGCGTGAGCCGCCTCGCGCCGCGCTGGCAGGCGGACATCGGCATGGGCGACTTTCCCCCCTCCGGCGCACCCACGGTGGCGGGAGGCCGCGTCTTCGCGGGAAGCAGCCGGCCCGATGGCGATAACTTCTTCGCCTTTACCGCGACCACGGGGGCGGCCCTCTGGACGGCCGATGTGGGTCATCATCCGCCCTCCGACTTCGACGTGGGCCTCGGGGCCACCCCGGCCGTCTCCGGCTCCGTGCTCGTGGCGGGCGGCGGCGACGCTGCCTACTACGGGCTGGACGTCGGGACGGGCGCCCTACTGTGGCGGCACGAGATGGGCGTGGGCCCGAGCGGCTTCACATGGTGCTCCCCCCTTATCGTCAACGGCCGCGTCTACATCGGCATGTCTTCAGAGGGGGACAACCCGTCCGTGCGGGGCGAGTTGCGGGCCCTGGACCTCACGACGGGAACTCTTCTCGCGAACCAGTACTTCGTCCCCGACGGCCTGAGGGGGGCGGGCCTCTGGAACTCGCCGGCTTTGAGCCCCGACGGCCGCCTCTTGGCCGTGGCCACGGGCGAGGACTTCGACGGCTACGACGGCCCCTACAACCGAGCGATGGTAACGCTCGATCCCGTGACCCTGGACATCCTCCAGGCTGACAAGGAGGGCGCCACGAACCAGGACCTGGACTGGGGCACGACACCCGTCTTCTTCAAGGATCGCGGGGGACGGACGCTTCTCGGGGCCAACCACAAGGATGGCGTCTTCTACGCCTACGCGGCGGACTCCGTCGCGGCGGGGCCCATCTGGCAGCGGAGCATGGGCGTGAGCATCGGCATGATGCCCGCCTACGACCCCGGCCGGGGGGCCGGGGGCACGCTGTTTTTCGTGGGCGACAACGGGCAGCTCTTTGGGGTCGATCCGGCCACGGGAGCGGACCGCTGGCCCCCGGTGGCGGTCGGTTTCATGTTCGGCAACATGGCCTTGGCCAACGGTCTCATCTTCGTCAGCTCGGGAGGCAGCGTGGTCATCCTTGATGCCAACAACGGCACCGTGATCCGGACTCTGACCCCCACGGACCCCGGACCCTCGTACTCCGGCGTGGTCGTGGCGGGAGGCTTCGTTTACTGGCTATCCGGACCAAAGCTGAACGCCTGGAGCGTGTCATGAGAACCTGGCCCTTGGCCATCCTGATCGCGGCTAGCGGCTGCGGGGGCGGCGGCGTCACCAGCCCCTCTGCGCCCGTAGCCACGCCCACCCCGGCCCCGGTCGGGTTCTCGATCTCGGTCAACCCCAACCCCGTGGTCGCGGCGGACAGCGCGGATCCCGACACGCCCCTCGTGGCGACCTGGACGGTCAAGGTCACCTCCACCTCCGCGCTGGGCGCGCGCGTCAACTTCGTGAACGCGACGCTGCGCGACGGAACGAGCGGGGCCGAGGCCGAGCCATCGGGGATCGTCACCCTAGCCGCCGCCGACATCACGGCTCAGGACGGCACCAACCGGGTGGAGCCGCGGAGCAGCCTCACCGTGAGCGAGTCGCTGCAGTACCGGATGCCCTCGGGAGGTCGGACGGGGACGCTGACCGTGACCGCGCAGTTCCGGGACGACAACGGCAACCTCTCCAGCCAGTCAGACCAGGCCGCCGTGAACTGAGGGCCCGCCCCCCGTCTCTCCCCGCGGCGGAGCGCCCTCCCTGTCCGGTGGCGCCCAGGAGAGCCCCTGTTATAGGATAGGGGGCTCAAGTAGGTGGAATCGGCCACCGCCATTGGTTCTCAACCATACGGGAGAGGTCATGCGTTCAAGCTTGCGTTACGCCGTGTTACCGTCCTTCGCCTTCATTGCCGGGCTCGCGCTCGCGGGCTGCGGCTCGAGTCCTTCCACGCCCACTCCTAGCCCGAGCCCGACTATTGCCCCCACGTCCAGCCCGACCCCACCCCCGACCACGATGCCTTCCCCATTCGGCCAGTGTGTCCCCACGCCGCCACCGCTGGCTAAATTCGCAGTCAGTGTCCACGTGAACAACGGTTTCAAGCTGGTGTTGGATTCGCGGCCCGTTGTCGGACCGGACTCCGCTTACTGCAGCACCTACGCTGGTACCAGCGGGCAGTTTTGCTCGACTGCACCCGAGGGCGACCCCCGGGCCCTGCCCT
>DATMQU010000488.1:0-2233 GCA_035566715.1 Vicinamibacteria bacterium | reverse complement strand
CTCCTTCCTCCTCCAGCCCCAGGGCCGCGAGGCCTGGGCGGGAGCGCCCACCCAGGCGGACCTCCTGCGCGGCACCCCCACCCGCGAGGCCATCGACCGGGCCATGGCGGGACGGCCGGAGGAGCGGATCCTCGCCCTCGTCCGGGAGTGGCCGCGGGAGGAGGCGAGCGACCTCGCCTACGCCAACCTGGGCGCGCTCGTAGGACGCCGGAACGCCAACGGCTACGACCCGCTCGTCCCCCGGCTGCGCCTCGCGGCCTTCGATGGGATGGACCCGGGGGGCGCCCTGCCCGCCAGCTTTTTCCGGACCGACCCCGGGCGTCTCGAGCTCCTGGGTGTCCGCTGGGTGGAGGTGCCCTCCTCCGCCCTCACCACCGCTCCCGATCCCGAGGGGCTCGGCGATCCCCTCGACCTCCCCCTGGAGCCGGAGCGCCCCCGCTTCTTCCCCCTTCCCCTCACTCGCGCCACCGAGGTGCGCCTCTCCTCCTGGCTCTCCTACGCGGTCGAGGTGCCCCAGGAGGCGCCGGTAGCGGAGGTGGTCGTGCGGCTGGCCGCCGGCCGCGAGGTGTCGCTCCCCTTCCGGGCCGGGGTCGATACCGCGGAGTGGGCTTACGACCGGCCGGACGTGCTCCCGCGCGTGCGCCACCAGCGCGCGCGGGTGCTGGAGAGCTTCCCCGGCCCGGAGGGCGGCTTCGAGGGCCATCACTACAAGGCCATCCTCAAGCTCCCCGCCCGCTACCTCTTGGACGGGGTCCGCATAAGCGCCCTCCCCGGCCCCTGGCGGCTGACCCTCGGACGAGTGGGCGTCTTCGACGCGGCCAAGGGGCGGGCGGTCGCGGTTTCCATAACGGGTGCCTACTTGAGCGACACCGTCCGGCTCCGCGAGGCCGCGGCCACGCCCCTCGTCAAGCTCTACCAGGTGCTGCGCGGCCTCGGCCCCGCCCGGGTGGTGGACGGCCTCCGCCGCTTCCCCGTGGAGGAGGGCCTGCTGGCCGCCCTGCGCGCACCGACCCGCGCCGGAATCGACTCGCGCCGCGAGGCCCTGATCACGATGGCGGACGCGCAGGGGGTGGTGGTCCCCGAGGAGGGCCGCCGCACGATGCGGGCGGAGGTTGTGCGGGCGGTGGGGAGCCGCCTCGAGGTGCGCGCGGAGGGGGCCGGGATCCTGGTCATCACGGAGGGATGGGACCCCGGATGGTCGGCTGAAGTGGACGGGGTGGGGGCCCGGATCCTCCGGGTCAACGGCACCCACATGGGGGTGGTGCTCAATCCCGGGCCGCACCGGATCGTGCTCCGCCACCGCGCGCGCGGGCTCATGGCGGGGACGATCTTGGCCGCTCTCAGCGCGGGGGGCCTCGCTCTGGCCCGCCGCCGGTGGCGCATTTGACCCTCCGCGAGCGCGCGTGCTACGGTCGCCCATTCTCCGGTGCGCGATTCGCCGCCGGCTGGAGCGTCCCTCTTTGACTGCGTCCCGACCCAGCCTGTCCATCTTCTTCCCGGCCTACAACGACGCCGCCACCATCGCCAGCCTCGCCCTCGTCGCCCACATGACCGCCCGCACCCTCACCGACGACTACGAAGTGATCGTGGTCGACGACGGGAGCCCCGACCATACGGGGGATCTCCTGGACGAGATGACCCAGCACTTCCCCTGGCTCAAGGTGGTGCATCACCAGGAGAACCGGGGCTACGGGGGCGCCCTGCGCACCGGGTTCCGCACCGCCTCCAAGGAGCTCGTCTTCTATACGGACGGGGACGCACAGTACGATCCCCGGGAGATGGTGAAGCTCCACGCCGCCCTCTCGCCGGGGGTGGACTTCGTGAACGGGTACAAGATCCTCCGGCATGATCCGCTGCACCGCGTCGTCATCGGCGAGGCCTACCACTGGTTCGTGAAGATCTGCTTCGGGCTCAAGCTCCGGGACGTGGACTGCGACTTCCGCCTGATGCGGCGGGAGGTCTTCGAAAAGGTGGAGCTCACCCGCTCCTCCGGCGTCATCTGCGTCGAGCTCATGAAGAAGGTGCAGGACCACGGATTCCGCCTGGCCGAGGTGCCCGTGCACCACTACCACCGCTCCTTCGGGAAGAGCCAGTTCTTCAACTTCCCGCGCGTGGCCCGCACGCTGGTGGACCTGAGCCGGCTCTGGTGGGAGCTCGTGGTGCGGCGCGACCATTTGAAAGAGAACCCGGGCCCCGCCCGCGAGCCCGCCCCCAGACCCGAAAAACGCTGATG
>DATMQU010000487.1:0-7782 GCA_035566715.1 Vicinamibacteria bacterium | reverse complement strand
CTCCCCCGCCAGAGCCCGGGCGAGCTGGCGGCCGCGCCGCGCGGCTTCGCGGTTGCGGAGGGGACGGTCACGGTCAAGATGCCCGACCGCTTCGAAGCCGTGAGGGTGACCCTCGAGCGCTGAGGACGCGCTAGACTCTGGTCATGGGTCGACCGTCGGCTCGCGGACCGCGCGCCCTGCCCTCCCGCCCCCTCCCCGAGGAGCCTCGGGTGGGCGGGGCCCTCTTCCGCCTCGCCCAGGCGCGGGCCCTCCAGACGCTGGTGCGGGGAACCCTGCCCAGCCCGCTGCTGCGGCGACTCTTCAAGGACGCCATGCCCCGGCGGGCGGCGGCCGACCTGCCGGACGAGGTGTGGGCGGCCCTGGCCGCGAGCATGGGGGTGGACAACCCCCCCTTCGGGATGACCCTCGCCCAGGCCCTGCACGATCGCCTGGCCTGGGACCGGGAGCCCGCGGACCCCGGGGAGTGGGAGCGCTTGGGAAAGGAGAGGCCCCTGGAGGCGCTCTGGATGGCCGCGCTCTCCGAGACCCGGACCGTCCGCAAGACGTTTCCCGGCTTTGCCGCCGAATGTGTGCGCGCTTACCGGGCTTCTCCAGCCTGCATCCCCCCTTCCTGGGAGTTCGTGGAAGGAATCCTGGACATTCAGTCCTCCGCCCTGGCCCAGCTCCGGGAGGCGGAACGGACGGTCGAGGACGCGGAGCGCCGCTTCGAGGCGGAGCGTCAACGCTCGGACGAGGTGCGTGAGGAGCTGAAGCGCCTGCGGCGGGAGACGAGCGACCTCCGGGCGGAAAGGGCCCAGGCGGAGCGGAAGGCCGCGGCCCTCGAGGAGCGGGCCCAGGCGGAGCCGCCCGCGGACGCCCAGCGGCTCGAGGGCCTGGAGCGGCGCTTGCGCAAGACGGAGAAGGAGAACGAGCACCTGCGCCGTGAGCTGGAGCGGGCCCAGCCCGCCGCTCCCCCGGTGAGGGTCGTGTTCGAAGACGGGCCTCCGCCCGCCCCCGCGGAGGACGCGGGCGCAACCGGATCGCCCATCCAGGAGGACGCCAACCCCCACCGGCGCGTCCTCCGCCAGATCTTGAGGAGGCTCTTCAAGAAGGGAAAGATCGGAGCCTCGCACACCCACGAGGACAATGTCTACCGGGGCCTGCCCGACCACGACAAGGGGATTGCCAAGCAGGCCGTGGACCTCCTCTACCGGGAGGGCCTGCTCATGCCCAAGCCCACCGCCACCGACCCCCACGTCTCTCTGGCCCCGGACAGGACCACCGAGACCCGGGCCATCATCGCGGGCGAGATCGAGAACGCACGCCTGCGGCGATGGGTCGAGGAGGCCCCCTGAGGATGGTGGACGCACCCCCGGACACCGCGGAGGGATACCGGGCGGCGAGGGAGGCGGTGGCCTGGGTGGACCTGGCCGAGCGCGGCGTGCTCGAGGTCACGGGTCCCCAGCGCCAGAAGTTCCTGCAGGGGATGCTCAGCAACGACGTGCTGGGCCGCGCTCCCGGCACGGGCTGCCTGGCCGCGCTGCTCACCGTGAAGGGCCACATCCAAGCCCTCATGCGAGTGCTGGTGACCCCGGAGGCCGTCCTCTTGGAGATGCCCCAGGATCGCCTCTCCCTCGTGGAGCGGACCCTGGAACACTACCGGGTGGCCGCCCCCGTGCGCTTCAAGGTCCGGCCGACGGCGGTGATAGGCCTCCTGGGCCCGCGGGCCCGGGAAGCCCTGCGGGACGCCGGCCTCGAGGTCCCCGACCTTGCCCCCGAATCACACGTGTCGGGGCAGCTGGGAGGCCAGGGCGTGCTCGTGGCCCGCGCCAGCGACCTGCCCTCCGGGTTCGTGGTCTACGTGGCCCCCGAAGGAGCCGCTCCCGTGCGCGAGGCCCTCGCCCACCGCGCCCACCATCTGGAGCGGGAGGCCCTGGACGCCTTGAGGGTCGAGGCGGGGCGGCCCTGGTATGGCCCCGACGTGACCGAGGAGAACCTCCTGCACGAGGCCGGGCTCGTGGACAGCCACCATTCGTTCGCGAAGGGCTGCTACATCGGACAGGAGGTCATCGCCCGCCTGGACGCGCGCGGCGGGAACGTCAACAAGAGGCTGCGCGGCCTCCGGTTGAGCGCGCCGGTGGGGGCGGGGGCGCCGATCCTGGCCGCGGGCAAGGACGTCGGCCGCGTGACCACGGCCGCCGTCTCCCCGCGCCTCGGCCCCGTCGCCCTCGCCTACCTCCACCGCGACCTAGCGGCGCCGGGCACAGCCCTCGATGTCGGGGGGGCCACCGCCACCGTGGTCGCGCTGCCCATGGAGTAAGGATTCTGAAAATCTACACCCGGCGGGGTGATGGGGGCGAGACCGGGCTCCTGGGCGGGCCCCGGGTCTCCAAGGACCACCTGCGGGTGGCCTCATCCGGCGACCTGGACGAGCTGAGCGCCGTCCTCGGCCTGGTCAAAGCCCACGCCCGCGACGCCGACCTCTCCACCCTTTTGCGTGAGATCCAGCGCGATTTGTTCGCGGTGGGGGCCCAGCTCGCCGACCCTTCGGCCCGGGTCGCGCGCCGGAAGGCGAAAGCGGCCGTCCCCGCGGCCCGCATCCGAAGCCTGGAGCGGGCCATCGACGCCCGCGAGCGCCAGATGCCGCAGCTCAAGGCCTTCATCCTCCCCGGTGGCTCGCGGCTGGGCTCGTTCCTGCATCTGGCCCGCACCGTTTGCCGGCGCGCGGAGCGCTCGGTCGTGACCCTGGCTCGCGCGGAGACGGTGGACAGGCGGATCCTGGCCTACGTCAACCGGCTCTCCGATCTGCTCTTCGTCCTCGCCCGCTACGAGAACCACCGGAGCGGGGAAGCGGAGGATCGGTGGTGAGCGCGCGAACCTAGTCTCGCCCCTTTTCCGGAGGTTGAAGCCATGGCCACCACCGACCGCTACGATGCCATCGTGATCGGAGCCGGACAGGCGGGGGTGCCGCTGGCGGGGGCCCTGGGCGGCGCGGGGCGAAAGACCGCCCTCCTGGAGCAGGCCGAGGTGGGCGGCACCTGCGTCAACGTCGGCTGCACGCCCACCAAGACCATGGTGGCCAGCGCGCGCGTGGCCCATCTGGCCCGCCGGGGTGCCGACTACGGCGTGCGCACGGGAAGCGTGGAGGTGGACCTGCGGCGCGTGCGCCAGCGGAAGCGGGACATCGTGCTGAAGTTCCGGAGCGGGAGCCGGCGCCGCCTAGAGAGCATCCCCGGCCTCGACCTCCTCGAGGGCCGGGCCCGCTTCCTGGGTCCTCGCCGGGTGGAGGTCCAGGCCACGGATGGAACCGTCCGCCAACTGGGTGCGGATCTCATCTTCATCAACAGCGGCGCCCGGCCGGCGGTGCCCGCTCTGCCCGGGCTTCACGGGCTCCCCTTCTTGGACTCGACCTCCATCATGGAGCTGGAGGCTGTCCCCGATCACCTGCTGGTGCTGGGCGGGGGCTACGTCGGCCTCGAGTTCGGGCAGATGTTCCGACGATTCGGGAGCCGGGTCACGGTGATCCATCGCGGCCCCTACCTGCTGGGCCGCGAGGACCCCGACGTGGCGGAAGAGGTGGCCCGGATCCTGCGTGAGGACGGCCTCGACGTGATCCTGGAAGCCGAGGCGCGCGAGGTCCTGCCCGCCCCCGGGGGGTACCGGCTGCGCGTGGGCACCCCCCAGGGAGAGCGGACGGTCACGGGGTCGCACCTGCTGGTGGCCACGGGACGCGTGCCCAACACGGAGGACCTGAACCTGGCCGCGGCCGGGATCGAGACGGACGCGGGCGGCTTCATCCGGGTCGACGAGCGCCTGGAGACGACATCTCCCGGCGTCTACGCGCTGGGCGACGTGAAAGGAGGGCCCGCCTTCACCCACATCGCCTACGACGACTTCCGCATCGCGCGCACCAACCTCCTGGACGGGGGCCACGCGACCACGACGGGCCGTCTCGTCCCCTACACGGTCTTCCTCGACCCCCAGCTGGGACGGGTGGGCCTCTCCGAGACCGAGGCGCGCGCTCGGGGCCACCGCGTCCGGGTGGCCCGGCTGCCCATGAGCCACGTCGCCCGGGCTCTCGAGGTCGACGAGACGCGGGGCTTCATGAAGGCGGTGGTGGAGGCGGACAGCGGAGCGATCCTGGGGGCGGCCATCCTCGGCGTCGAGGGGGGCGAGGTGATGGCGGTCGTGCAGGTGGCGATGATGGGCGGGCTGCCCTATACCGCCCTGGGGGAGGGGATCTTCGCCCATCCCACGCTCGCGGAGTCGCTCAACAACCTCTTCCTAGCCATGGACGTGGCTTGAGCGGCTCCACGGAGGGCGGCTTTCTTAGCCCGTGAAGAACGGGGGCCGGTGGATCCCCTCGACGCAGGATATGTCGAGGGACTCTGCTGACCCCGCCTTCAAGAACTGCTGGACGAGACCGTCGATGCACGTCCCGCCGTCGACATGGCTTCCCTCAGGAATGACAACGTGCCGCCCTCGGCCAAGATGCCGCGCGACCTCGTCCCCAAAACGGGGAGGCGTCGCGGGGTCAAGGGCTCCCGAGATCAACAGGGTCGGAGTCATGGACTGCACGGGGGCCAGGAAATCCTTGGGCAGCCGTCCCTGAGGCCACTCTTTGCAGACCTCGATCATGTGGCGAACGCGGGCGCCTCCCAAGAAGGTTCCCTTGGTTTCCGGGTCGACATCCTGGGGTTTGATCAGAGCCACATCTTCGGTGCAAAGAACCGAGAGCTGCATGCCGTAGTCGATCTGCTCCACGATGGCGCGCCCAAACTCCGCGGCCAGCTCTGCGAACGGCTCGAAGTCGCCCGCGGCGGCCCGATGGACGAGGAAAGGAATGCGAGCGGCCAGGGAGCTGCTTAGGAGCAACAGGTGGATGCGCGTTGCGAAGAGATCCCGGCCGAGGAGCGCCTCCTCACGCCGGCCGGTGACCGGGTTTGTTACCGACACCGTCACGGGTCCTCGTTCTAGCCGTGCGAGGACAGTCGAGAAGTCCTTTGCCGCCTCGGGGAAAGCGCGTTGACAGCGGGCGTCGGCTGCACAGGCGGCCAAGAGATTGTCGAGGGCGGCCTGTCCGGCCCTCGCGAAGGGCAAGGGATTGCGAAAGCCAGCCGGGGAGACTGCGCTCAATACCGCGGCCCGAACCCTGTCCCCGTGCCTCTTCATGTATTCCAGGGCCACGCGGGTTCCATAGGAACCCCCCTCAAGGTTGACTCTTTCGTAGCCCAGGGCACCTCGCACCGCCTCCAGGTCCTCCGCGGCCAAGGGGGTTGAGTAGGCGGTCAGGTCGGCGTGCTGCTCAAGGGTCTGGCGACAACGGCGAATCTCCTCCAGGGGAGCCGGCGGGCTGAGAAAGCGCCGGATGTCCGATTCGGGATAGGGCCAGCAAACGAGGGGATTCGACTTGCCCGTTCCACGCTGGTCCACAAGCACCAAATCCCGGTCTCGCAGCGCGTCGCCGTAGGTGGGGACAATGCGGGCCGCCGAGTCTGTAGCTGCCTGTCCTGGTCCCCCCGCAATGGAGAAGATCGGCTCGGATAGAGCCCGAGGTCGGGTGAGGGAGGGGATGACAACGACGTTCAGGGGGATAGTCCGACCGCCGGGCAGCTCACCCCGCTCCGGAACGGCGAGGGTCCCGCAGGAGGCCTCGCGGTCAAGACCCGGAATCTTGCATGGGGACAGGGCGATCGTGGGCATCCCCGCCCCGCTTCCGCTCCCGCCTAGCCCCGCCAGCAAGAGGGCAGCCAGAGGGGCCAGGCAGCGCCCCCGCTGGCCACGATCACGCCCGGCATTCTTGGACTCGCCCAGGCTCAAGACCCAACCCCGGGTTGCTCGATGCGCCCTCTTCGATGCCCTCGCGACGACCATCATGCGGACCGGAGGTCCCCCGGTTGTGGGCAACACGACTCCAAGAGTCTAGCCCTACTCGCAACCCAGGGCCTGGCGGTTGGGGACAAGACGCGGACTATTGCGGCTCCAACCTGGTTTGCAAGGCGCTCACGACGTGGCTCTACAAGGAGCACCAGGCAGGCAGGAACACTTCGACCGAGCGCTTTGACTCGTGGGGCTCCAAAGTCCTATAGCGCGATCCACCGCCGGCTTAAGGAGCACTCTCCTCCCCGGGCGCGGCGGCACGGATGGCGGCGAAGGCACGCCCCGCGATCTCGCGGCTCACCCCCTCGCGGAGCGCGCCGCAGGGGATCCGGGCCCTCCCCCCGGACCGGCGGTAGACCACCACCTCCCAAAGCTCCCCGCCCTCGAACTCCGGAGGGGGGTCGAGGGGGGGCAGGAGTGCGGGCCCGCTCGCGAACTCCTGAAGTACGCCCCCGTTCAGGAGCAGGCGCGCCCCCGCGATGTCCGCCTTGTCCAGCGCCTCCGAGCCCCAGCGGAAGCGGGGCCCGTCCTCCAGCAAGAACAGTGTCTCCGAACCCCGGGGCGGCAGCTCCGCCACCACCCGCCGGCCGCGGGCCTCCTCCGCGACCCGCGCCCCCTCCCGGTCCAGCTTGGCTAGGCGCAGGCCCAGGGCCAGGCGGAGGAGCCACCAGATGAGCATCAGGAAGAGCAGGCAGGCCAGAATGCGAACCAGCATGGCGGGGAGACCTTAGCATGACCCTCGGGGGTGGCCCGCGGGGCTGCCTGCTACAATCTACGGCTGTCCGGGCGCCCGTCCCGGAAGGAGACCACATGAAGGTGGGACGCGCTTTCGTGGAGATGCCGCTGGGCGCCGCCCTCCTGCTCGCCGTGCCCCTGACCGCGGCCCCCAGGTTGGGCACCGCCTCGGGAATCCGGTGGACCGTCCCCCCGCGCTGGGCCGATCAGGCCCCGCGATCGATGCGGGTGGCCACCTACACCGTGCCCGCCCCCCCGGGGGGTGAAGCCGGGGAGTGCGCCGTCTTTGCCTTCGGGCCCGGCCAAGGGGGAACGGTGGACGCCAACGTGCAGCGCTGGTCGGCCCAGTTCGAGGGCGGCCCCGCCCCCCAGCGCTCCAGAAAGCAGGTCGGCGGGCTCACCGTCCACCTCGCGCAAGTTTCCGGAACCTACCTGGCCCCGGGAGGCCCCCAAATGCAGTCGCAGGGGAAGAAGACCGGCTACCAGCTCCGGGGAGCCATCGTGGAGGGGCCGGAAGGCCTCATCTTCTTTAAGCTGACCGGGCCCGCCGCGACCGTGGCCGCGGCCCAGGCCGAGTTTGACGCCCTCGTGGCCTCGATCGTCCGGGGCTAGGGCCACCCACGCGAGCATGGCCATGCGGGCGGCGATCTTCGACTTCGACGGGGTGATCGTGGACAGCGAGCCCCTTCACTTCCAGGCCCTGCGCTCGAGCCTCCTTCCCGAGGGGATAGAGATCGACGAGGAGGAGTACTACCGCGGCTACCTGGCCTACAACGATCGGACCGCGATCCGCCTGGCCCTGGAGGCACACGGCGTCTCCCCCCCGCCCGCCCGTCTGGACGCGATCGCCCGCCGCAAGGCGGGCCTTTTCTCTGAGCTGGCCGCCAAGATCCCCCTCTTCCCGGGGGCCGCGGAGCTGGTACGGTCGCTCAGCGCGCGATTCCCCCTGGCCATCGCCTCCGGGGCCCTGCACGCCGAGATCGATGCCATTCTGAGGGCGGTGGGGCTGCGCGAGGCCTTCGCCGCCGTGGTGGGGGCGGACGACGTCTCGCGGGGCAAGCCGGACCCCGAGCCCTACGTGACCGCGATGGGCCTCCTGGCCGTGGGCACGCCCGCGCTCGCGCCCGCGGAGTGCCTGGTCTTCGAGGACTCGATGGCGGGGATCGCCTCCGCCCGGGCCGCCGGGAT
>DATMQU010000486.1:0-5489 GCA_035566715.1 Vicinamibacteria bacterium | reverse complement strand
GGGCTTGGACTCCGTGCCCACCCAGATCGCGCCGATAGCGGCCTGGTCGGCCCGGGCCCGGTCGAGGGCCAGCCGCGCGGCCTCGATCGACATCGTGATCACATCCTCGTCGGGGCCGGGGACCGACTTCTCCGCCACCGCGGGGGCCACCGCCCCCCGCGCCCGCCAGGCGGCCGAGATGTCGGCGGTCGAGACCCGGAAACGCGGGACGTACGCCCCGTAGCCCGCGATGCCCACCGCTCGCTGCGCCCTCACGCCTTTCTCCCCTTCCGTGGCTTGCCCGCTGGGCGGGGGCCCGTCTCCAGGCCCGCGAAGAAGAGGTCCTGCATCTCGCTGGCCAGGCGCTCCGCGGGGATCGTGCCCTCGGGTCGGAACCACTTGTAGATCCAGAGGACCATGCCCAGGAACGCGAAGGCCGCCACCTTGGTGTTGACGGGGCGGATCTGGCCGTTGCGGATGGCCTCCGCCAGGGAGGTCTCCAGGAAGCGCACGTAGCGCTTCTTGCGGGCGTTGATCTGGGCCCGGTTCTCCCCGGTCAGGGTCGCGTGCTCGTGGAGGATGATCGTGACCTCCTTGCTCCAGCCCTGGGTCACGAGGAGCACGTTGCGCTCCATGCACTCCTTGAGGCGCTGCAGGGGGTCCGCGATGGGAAGGACGTGGGAGAGCACCTTCTCCTCGAAGACGTCCATCCCGTAGTTTTGGATCTCCAGGAGGAGGTGCTCCTTGCTGCGAATGTGGTGGTAGAGGCCGGCCTTGGTGAGACCGGCGGCCTCCGCAATGTCGTGGATGGAGGTGCCCTCGTAGCCCTTCTCGCAGATGAGACGGGCAGCGGTCTCCAATATGGCGCGGTGGCGGTCCCGGGGATCCGTGAGGAGCGCCCTCCGCTCCGGCTTGGGTGTGCGGGCCAAGTTGCAACCTCCAGGCCGGAGGGCGTCACCCTGCCGACCGCTCGTTCAGCTACCGATCGGTCGGTAGTATCACCCGCCCGCCTCCGACGTGTCAAGGACCGCTTCGCCGCCCCCCCCCGGGCCTGGGGGTGGGGCGGGGTGGGCCGGGTAGAATCCCCCGCGAGGACACCCGTGGCTCGCCTTCCCCCCCATCGTCGACGGCCCGCGTGAGCCGGTGGCTCTCCGGCGTCTCCCGGGCCGGCCTGGCCCTCACCTTGTCTCTGCTCGTGCTGGCCGTGCTTCGGTGGGGGCCCGTTCACGCCGAGCCCCCGCTGGACGTGCGCGCCCTCCCCCTGGCCGGGCCCGCCGTGATCCTGGCCGTCCTGGGTGCGATCACGGGTCGGGACAGGCGGCCCCGCCCGGCCCGCCCCTTCCTCGGCGCTCTCGCGCTCGTGGCCGGGGCCTTGGCCGCGGTGGTGGCCGCGCGGGGACCGGCGGGCCTGCCCGTGGAGGTCTCCGACGGGCGGGAGGTCCTCGCGCGCCTTCCCCCGGGCCCGGTGGACATCATTGGTTCTGACCTGCGCTCGGTGGCGGGCCCGCGCCGGTCGCTCCACTGGCAGGGCCCGCTGCGCGCTCCCGCCAGCGGGACCTACCGGCTCTGGGCGGTGGGCCGCGGCCGGGTCCGGGTCGAGCTCGACGGCCGGACGGTCCTGGAGGCGGACGGCGGCGAGCGTTTGCGGGCGGGGACGGAGCTCCCGATCGGCCGCGGCGAGCACGCTCTCGACGTGCGGCTGGAGTGGGCAGGACCGGGCCCGCGCCTTCGCCTGGGCTGGACGCGGCCGCGCGGGGGCGGGCGGCCGGGGGGCCGGGACGAGGCCATCCCGCCGCGCTACCTGGGTGCGGTCAGCTCGCCCCTCCTCTGGGCCGTGACCGACCTGCTCGCCCTGCTGCTGGCGGGGCTGGTCGCGGCCCTCGTTCTCGTCCTTCCCTGGGACCAGCCGCGGCGCCCGCCCGCGCCGCTGCCGGCGACGGGGAGTCAGATCGGCGTCTCGCTCGCGGCCTACCTGATCCTCTTGGCGGTCATGAGCTGGCCCCTGGTCCTGGACCTGGCGGGGCGGGGCCCCGTAGACCGGCCCGACGGCCGCTTGAACGCGTGGGTCCTGGCCTGGGACGTCCATGCCCTCCTCCACGAACCCGGACGCCTTTTCCAAGCTCCCATCTTCCATCCCTTGCCCGACGCGCTGGCCTTCTCCGAGAACCTGCTTCTGCCCGCGATCCTGAGCGCGCCTGCCCTTCTCGGGGGGGGGCCGGTGCTCGCGTACAACCTCTGCTTGCTGCTGAGCCTCGCCCTCTCCGGCCTGGGTGTGGAGATGCTCGTTCGGCGGGTGAGCGGCGACCGCTTGGCGGCCTTCGTTGCCGGGGCCTGCTTCGCCGCCGGCGCCCACCGCTGGACCCGGCTGGCCCACCTCCACGCCCAGGTCACGCTCTTCCTGCCCTTCGCCCTCCTGGCCCTGGACCGCTTCTGGGCGCGCCGGACCCTGGGCCGGGCCTTGCTCGTGGGGCTCCTTCTGGCCCTGCAAGCGCTGGCCTCCCTGTACCTGGGGGCGATCACGGCCGCCGCCCTGGCGGCGGCCGTGGCGGTCGGGCTCTTGGGCGGCCTCAAGGCCCCCGACCTGCTCAAGCTGGCCGCCGGGTTCCTGCTCGCCGGGCTCCTCCTCGCCCCCGTGGCGCGACCCTATCTGCGCATGCGCGCCTTCCAGGGGATGGAGTTCACGCTGGAGACGGTGACGGTCTATGCGACCACGCTGTCGTCGTACGCGGCCAGCGGGGTGAGGCTCTACGGGCCGCTCACCCAGAGACACCTGGATCCCGAGGCCGTCCAGGACGCGCTCTTCCCCGGACTCGCCGTGCTCGCCCTGGGCCTGGTCGGCATGGCCGCGGCCCCGGCCCGCTACCGCGCGGTGGCCCTGGCCGCCTCCGCCCTCGCCGTGGTCCTATCCCTCGGGCCCCAGACCGCCTTCTACCGCTTCCTGCACGAGCACTTCGTGCTGGTGCGGGGCATAAGGGCCCTCTCGCGTTTTTCCCTCGTGCCCGTCCTGGCCCTCTCCGTCCTTGCCGGCCTGGCCCTGGCCGGCCGCCGTTGGACCACGAGCGTCGCCGCCCTCCTTTTAATGATGCTGGAATCCAGCAACATGCCCCTCCGCCTGGGCGTCTACCAAGGTCCCCCCGCCGTCGCGCGGTGGCTTTCGGGGGGGGAGGGAGCCGTGGCCTACCTTCCTTTGGGGGAGCGCGACACCCAGGTGATGCTGGACGGAATCGCCCACTTCCGCCCCCTCCTCAATGGTGACTCCGGCTTCATCCCCCGGCCCTACGACCGCGCCCTCGAGCTGCTGGAGGGGCCGCTCACACCGGAGGGGTTGCGCTTCCTGCGCGGGGTGGGGGTGCGTCACATCGTCACCGGCGGTGCCCTCGGCTGGCCGCCGGCCGCGGCCTTTGGCGGGGAACGGGCCTACGAGGTGCCGGAGGGCTCCCGGGCCGAGAGCGTGGACGAGGGCACCGCCGCTCCCACCCTCTGGACGAGTGGGGGTGTCATCGCGGATCTTGGGCAGGAGCGCCCGGTGAGCCGCGTCTCTTTCGAGCTTTCGGACGGCCCCTGGAACAGCCGGCCGCGCGTCCGCGCCTCCGCGGATGGCACGAGCTGGGAGGAGGTCGAAGCCGAGGCCAGCCTGGCCGACGCCACCCTCTCCCTGGTGAAGGATCCACGCCTAGGTCGGGGCGAGGTCCGCTTCCCGGAGCGCCGCGCGCGCTTTCTCCTCCTCGACCGCTCCCTGCCCGCCCGGCCGGGGACGCTGGGCGTCCGTCCGTGAGCGCCCCCCCACTGGTGGGCGCGTGATGCGCGTTCATCTCGTGGACGGGACCTACGAGCTCTTCCGCTCCCACTTTGGGGCCCCCCCGGCCTCCGCCCCCGAGGGGGCCGAGGTGGGCGCGACCCGCGGCCTGGTACGCTCGCTCCTCGCCCTCCTGCGCGAGGATGGCGTCACCCACTTGGCCTGTGCCTTCGACCACGTCATCGAGTCCTTCCGGAACCGCCTCTTCGCGGGCTACAAGACGGGGGAGGGTGTGCCCGCGGAGCTCATGGCTCAGTTCCCGCTCGCCGAACGGGCGACGCAGGCCCTGGGCCTCGTGACCTGGCCCATGGTCGAGTTCGAGGCGGACGACGCCCTGGCCACCGCCGCCCACCGCTTCGCGGACGCCCCCGACGTGGAGGAGGTCCTGATCTGCACGCCGGACAAGGACCTGGCCCAGTGCGTTCGCGGAGACCGTGTCGTCTGCTTCGATCGCCTGAGGCGCCGCCGGCTCGACGAGGACGGCGTGGTGGGGAAGTTCGGCGTGCTCCCCGCTTCCATTCCCGATTGGCTCGCCCTCGTGGGCGACGAGGCGGATGGGATCCCGGGCCTCGAGAGATGGGGAGCCAAGTCGGCGTCCGCGGTCCTGGCCCGGTACCGTCACCTGGAAGCGATCCCCGACGACGAGGGACGCTGGGAGGTGACGGTCCGGGGGGCGCCGGCCCTGGCCCGGAGTCTGCGCGAGGGCCGGGCCCAGGCCGGGCTCTACCGGCTGCTGGCCACCCTCCGCACCGACGTCCCCCTGGCCGAGAACCTGGAGGATCTGCGCTGGAAGGGCGGGCGCCGGAAGGCCCTGGAGGCTCTCGGCCGAGACCTGGGGGAGACCGATCTCGTCGCGCGCGTCCCCCTCTTCAGGCCGGACGATTGACAGCGGCCGGGCCCGGGAGAAAACTCGGGCATGACCCAGACGATGGGGCGCTAGAGGGGCCATGCCCCGGCTCGAGGTCCTCCGCACTTATCTCGAAATGACCGATCCCGGTCAGCTCACGCCGGCCGCGAACCCCGAATCGGAGGCGCGCCTCGAGCGGCTCGGCGCGTGCCCCGCCTCGTTCTACCGGTACCTCTACACCGAGGTGGGCCGGCGCTACCACTGGGTGGACCGCCTGCCCTGGAGCGACGACCGCATCCGGGCGCACCTCGCCGATCCTGCGATCTCGGTTTGGCTTCTTTCCGTGGCGGGCGCGCCCGGCGGGTACTTCGAGCTCCGGGGGCCCGAGGACGGCTCGGTGGAGATCGCGTACTTCGGCCTCCTGCCGGAGTTCTTGGGCCGGGGCCTCGGAAAGTACCTGCTCACGGCGGCGGTGCGTGAAGCCTGGGCTCTGGGAGCCCGGCGCCTCTGGCTCCACACGTGCAGCCTCGACGACCCTGCGGCCATGCCCAACTACGTTCGGGGCGGGTTCCGGCCGTTCAAGCAGGAGACCTATTGGGTCGAGGCCCCGGCTGGGGTGGAGGTGACGCACCCGCGGACCCCTTCCTGACCCTGGGGAAAGACAGAAAAAACCTTTGGTGATCGTTCCTTAGAGGTCCCACCCTGACTGATTTTGTGTCAATATATGGGTTAGGAAGCGATGAAGACCACCATATCTTGCGCTTTTGTCCTTGACACCCCGTCGCCGCTTCCCCATAATCCCGTCACTTCGGCTTCAAAGACTTGCTGTGGGCCGATGGCGGGCCCGTCGGCTCTGATGGAACAACT
>DATMQU010000485.1:0-6565 GCA_035566715.1 Vicinamibacteria bacterium | reverse complement strand
CGAATCTTCCTGGCCGCGCTCTGCCTCGCCCCTTTTGCCTTCGCGCCCGCCCGTCGAGCCTGGGCCACCCTCCTCCCCCGCCAGCGCGCCGTCCTCCTGGCCGCAGGCGCCGCCCTCGCCCTCCACTTCGCCACCTGGGTGGCCAGCCTGTCCTACACCTCGATCGCGTCCTCGGTCCTCCTCGTCAACACCGCCCCCCTCTTCGCGGTCGGCCTCTCGCGCGTCTTCCTGGGGGAGAGTGTCTCCCGGCTCGTGCTCAGTGCCATCGGTCTGGCCCTGGGGGGGGCCGGGCTCATCGCGGCCGGGGACTGGGCGGGGACTCCCGGTTCCCTGGGCGGCAACCTCCTGGCCGTGGTCGGGGCGGCCACGCTCGCCCTCTACCACGTGATCGGCCGTGGCTTGCGCGAGGCCCTCCCCCTGAAGGCCTACGTCTTCGGCGTCTGGTCCACCGCGGCCGTGAGCCTCGCCCTCCTCTGCCTCCCCTTCGGCGTGCCCCTCACCGGCTACAGCCCCCGGGCCTTCGGTCTTTTCCTCGCCCTCGCCCTCGTACCCACCCTCGCCGGCCACGGCCTGGTCAATCAGGCGCTGCGCCGCCTCCCCGCCCCCACCGTGGGGCTCTTCCTCTTGGGCGAGCCAGTGGGCGCTTCCCTCCTCGCCTACTTCGTCTTCGGCGAGGTCCCGGGGCCTTGGACGTTGGGGGGAGGCGCGCTCGTGTTCCTCGCCCTCGCCCTCGTCCTGCGGGGGCGAGCTTGAGCGCGCGGCGAACCGTCCACGTGATCTTCACGGGGGGGACGATCTCCATGCGGGTGGACCCCGGCACGGGAGCGGCGGTGCCCTCCCTCTCCGGGGAGGAGATCGTCGCCCGCGTCCGCGGCTTACGGCGCGAAGCCCGCCTTGTCCTGGAGGACTATGCCCGCCTTCCCGGCCCCCATGTGACGCCGCACTGGATGTGGCGGCTCAAAGCGCGGGTCGCTTCGGTGCTGGAGGATCCCCTCGTCGATGGGGTGGTCGTGACCCACGGGACCGACACCCTCGAGGAGACCGCCTTCCTGCTGGACCTCACCCTGGAGGGGCCAAAGCCCGTCGTCTTCTGCGGGGCCATGCGCACCCTCTCCGAGCCGGGCTGGGACGGCCCCGCCAACCTCATGACCGCGGTGCGCACCGCCGTTCATCCCGATTCGCGGGAGCGGGGGGTGCTGGTGGCGGTAGGCGAGGAAGTGCTCGCCGCGGCCGAGGCCTACAAGTGGCACACCCAGCGCTTGGCCGCCTTCCGCAGCCCGGAGGGTCCGCTCGCCGTCCTGGATCGCGGGCAAGTCGTCTATCGGCGCCCCCCTTTTCACGCTCCCTGCCTCAAGGCCAAGCGCCTGGTCACGGACGTCGACCTCCACCTCATGGCCGCCGGCGTTGACGACGCTCTCATCCGGGCTTCCGTCGACCGGGGGGCGAGGGGCCTCGTGCTGGCCGCCACCGGCTGCGGCAATGTCCCCCCCTCCGTCCTGCCCGGTTTGCGCGCGGCCCTGGCCTCCCGGCTGCCCGTCATCCTGGCCTCGCGCTGCGCGGAGGGTCGGGTTTCTCCCGCCTACGGCTACGAGGGCGGCGGGCGGATGCTCCGAGAGATGGGGGTCATCCTGGGCGGAGACCTCCCCGGGCCCAAGGCCCGCATCAAGCTCATGGTCGCGCTGGGCCTCACGCCGGACCTGCTCGAGATCCGCCGCATCTTCGAGGGCGACAGCTCCTACTCCCCCAGATCATAGAGGACGCCCCACGAGCCCCGGGCCAGGGGGCGGCGGGCAGTCTCCCAGGGCCGGGAGCTCCCCGGAAACGCCCCCTCTTCCCGCGCACCCCAGAAGAGGTAGCGGGCGCCGACCGCCCGCCCCGCCTCCTCCCAGTCCGGCCTCCCCGTCATCAAGTCCGCAAGACGCGCGACGACCCGCTCGGAGGCGATCCCGTGGCTCCAGAGGTGACCGGCGTAGCCGGCCACCAGGGGATGGCCGCAAAGGGCCACCGGATGATTGAAGGTCGGGGCGGTGGCGACGCGGTCCCGCATGGGGAGCCCCGCGAGAGCGGAGCAGACCGCCTCCCGCTCGCTCACCCTGAAGATTTCGAGGGGCGGCCCCGAGCCGACCGACGCCTCCACCACGGAAGCGATGCCGGGCAGGAAGAGGGCGAGGAGGATCAGGCTCCGCGACCCGGGGGCCAGGGTGTCGATCACCAACTCCGCGACCGCGGGAAGCAGGAGCAGATAGCACCACACCATCATCTTCGTGTTGTCCCAAGCCCAGGGGGCCACCCTCACGAAGAACAATGCCGCGAAGAGCGCGAGCCCCGGCCCTACCAGCAGGAGATGGCTTCGGTCTCCGCGCCGGACCGCCCGCCCCGCCGCCCAGAGGACGAGGGGCAGAAAGAGGACGAAGTTCACGGCCAGGAAAAGGAGCGGGTTCTGGCCTCCGATCATCCAGCCCGGCGCCCAACCGATGAGGGAGGCGGCGGCAAAGTGATCCGTCACCTCCCATACGCTCCAGCTCGCGGGAATGAGCGCCCAGAGCAGGGATCCCCGCCACGGCTGGCGCCTGCCGCCCCCCAGGCTCCAGAGGCCGAAAATCATGGAAATGAAGATGAAGGTGTGAAGGTGGAAGAGGGGCATCGCGCCCCAGACCACCCCCTCCACCCAGGCGGGCAGCCCGCGGCTCGCCCGGAGAAGGCGCTCGCGCCAGCTCCAGAGGAGGACGAGGCCGGCGGGGAGCGCGAAGAGGAACCCGCGCTGGGGGACGAAAAGGGCCAGAAACAGGTTCTTCCAGGCCAGCTCCGCAGAGCCGCCCACTCCGGAGCCGGGCCCGGCGCCGAGGTCGGCCAGACCGCCCGAGAAGAGGAAGGCGGCCACCGCAAATCCCCGCCCCCAACGAAGAAGAGCGACGAGGGCCAGGGCGGAGGCGACGAGGCCCATCACCTCGAGGAGACCGGGGAGGGAGACCCGGAGGGTGACGAGGAGGGCGGTGAACAAATCCATCCCGAAGGGATAGCGGAGCCTCGCCCCCGTGAAGATGGGGTTCTCCGGCCAGAAAGGCGCCCCCTGCGCGAAGTACTCGATGTAGGTCCAGTGGAGGGGCAAGTCACCGTAGTTGAAGGGAAGCAGCGTGTAGACCATGTCGCCCCGCCGAAAGCAGATCCAGCCGAACTGCCGCAGGGCGGCGACCAGGAAGAGGACGCCGGCCACGTAGTCCAGGGGCTGAAGAGGGGTCGCGGTCAACGCGGATCCGCAGCCCCGATAAGCCGCCGTCATGGCCAGCAGGCCGAGGCCCAGGCTCCAGCACGAAACGCCGACCGTCAGCGAGCCCACGACGAGGGAGCCTAGGGCGGCGCTCAGAGTGGCGCTGCTCACGAAGATCAGGATCGCGGCCGTGATCCTCACGAGGGTGCCTCCCCCCTAAGCGTTCTCCACAGGTCTTGCACAGGCCTCCCACAAAGACGGCACAGGCCTTCCACAGCATTTCCACCGACGCCCCCCGCCAAAGATGGCTTCCGGGGTCCAGCCCAAGCCGCACGCCGTCTCCCCACGGTTGCACGCGTTTTCCACAGCGTTGGAGGGAAGATCCGCAGGGCGCGCACAGTCCGTCAACAGCTTTTCCACCGCTCCTATCCCGGCCCTCGGGACGAAGCGAGATCGGAGGCCGCGGGCAGGCCCGGGAGTCCCTTGGCCAGTTGGACCGCGCGCACAACCGCGCGCGCGACGGCCTCGGCCGCGACGATGCCCACCAGGAGGTCGGGCGTCGCCATGCGGATCGCGCCCGTCGAGAGTGCGAAGAGGGTGTCCCCGTCCCAGGGCGTGTGCGCGGGCTGCACGGTTCGAGCCAGCCCGTCGTGGGCCATCTGGGCGACTTTCGTGGCCTGCGCCTTGGTCAAGGAAACGTTGGTCGCCACCACGCCGATCGTCGTGTTCTGGCCTTCCGGCGCGGCCCGGCCCGGAACGTAACCTTCGAGCAGCGCCCGGACCGTGCCGCGCAAGCGGCGGCCGTCGGCGTCGCGTGCCCCCGCCACCAGCTCTCCCGTCCGGGGGTCGTTCACATCGCCCCAAGCATTCACCGCCACCAGCGCGGCCACCACGGCTCCCCCGGAAATCCTGACCGCGGCCGTTCCGAGTCCGCTCTTCATGGCCCGCTCGGGCCCGAAAAGCTTTCCCACCGTAGCCCCCGCCCCCGCGCCCACGTTTCCCTCCGCCACCGGGCCCGCGCTGGCCGCTCGCGCCGCGGCAAGGCCCGCGGCCGCGTCCGGCCGCACCGTCCAGTCCCCGAGTCCGAGGTCGAAGAGGATCGCGGCGGGCACGATCGGCACTCGCCCCACTCCCACCTCAAACCCAATTCGCCGCTCCTCGAGATAGCGCATGACCCCGGTGGCGCTATCGAGCCCGAACGCGCTGCCCCCGGAGAGCACGAGGGCGTGGACCGTGGGCACCATGTTCACGGGAGCCAGCAGGTCCGTCTCGCGCGTGCCGGGCGCCCCCCCCCGGACGTCCACCCCGCAGACCGCTCCCTCCTCCGTCAGCACTACCGTGCAACCGGTGGGTCGGCGGCTGTCCGTGAAGTGGCCCACCTTGATGCCCGCCACTTCGGTCAACCCGCCCCCCGGCCCGACCGGGGCCGCCCCCGCCGTGGAGGGCGCAACGAGAGCGCCCGCCACCCCCGCCGCGAGGACCCGACCAAAATCCCTCCGATCCATCTGCCTCATCGGTCCCTCCGCTTCGGCGGCGGTCCACCGGCCTCCGTCCTCGGCCGTTCCTTTCGCCCCGCAGAATCATACAAGGCGCGGCCGGGGAGGGTCCGAGAGGGCCTGCCTTTCGACCCCGAGTGGCCGCGGCCCCGAGGCCGTGATACCGTGTTTAGTGCCGCTGACCCCATTTTCGGGGCGGCGAGTGGGAGTGCACCATGCGATTGTGGACCCGCCGCCCGGATCCCCGCGGGGACCGGGACGCCCCCCCCTGGCCGACCACGCCGTCCCCCGCGCCGGCCCTCGTCCGCATGGCCCTCCCCGGAGGGATGCCATGACCACGCGGCTCGCCGGAAGTGACGCCTCACCCGATCCGCGCCCGAAGGTCACGGTCGACGCCTTCCGGGAAAAGCGCCGGCGCCGGGAACCGATCACGGTGCTGACCGCCTATGACTATCCGACCGCCCGCGCCTTGGACCAAGTGGGGGTGGACGCCATCCTCGTCGGCGACTCCCTCGCCATGGTCGTCCTGGGCCATCCCGACACCCTGGCCGTGACCATGAACGAGATGCTCCA
This sequence comes from Vicinamibacteria bacterium, assembly GCA_035566715.1. GTDB lineage: Bacteria > Acidobacteriota > Vicinamibacteria > Fen-336 > Fen-336 > DATMML01. Next base: position 1,288 of record DATMQU010000485.1, on the reverse strand, counting down.
CCACGCCCGCGCCGTCAGCCGAGGGGCCAAAACCGCGCTCCTCATCGGCGACATGCCCTTCATGAGTTACCAGGCGGATGTGGGTGAGGCGGTGCGCAACGCGGGCCGGTTTCTCCAGGAGGCGGGGATGAACGCGGTGAAGCTGGAGGGCGGCCGGTCCGTCGCCCCCACCGTCAAGGCCATCGTCCAGGCCGGGATCCCCGTCCAGGGCCACCTCGGCCTCACTCCCCAGAGCCTGAACCAGCTCGGGGGCTGGCGCGTCCAGGGCCGGACGGCGGAGGCCGCGCGGGCGCTCCTCGAGGATGCCCTGACCCTCGAAGACTCGGGTTGCTTCTCCATCGTCCTGGAGAGCGTCCCCGCTCGGCTCGCCGGCTACATCACGGAGCGGCTGGAGGTGCCCACGATCGGAATCGGCGCGGGGGCGGGCACCAGCGGGCAGGTGCTCGTCACCCACGACCTCCTCGGGCTCTACGACCGCTTCACCCCCCGCTTTGCCAAGCGGTACGCCGACCTCGGGCAGGCCATGGTCACCGCCTTCGCCGCCTTCCGCGCGGACGTTGCGGCGGGGCTGTTCCCGGGATCGGAGCACGCCTACCACCTCCCCGCCGAGGAGTGGGAGGCGTTCCTGGCCTCCTTGGGCGAGGAACTACCCGTCACCGCCACCTCCCGCCGGTAGCCCGTGGTCGCTGCCTCCCGCCGGCCCCCGCGCGTGCACGTCCTGGGCACGGGCGCTATGGCCTGCGCGCTCGGGGGGCGACTCGCCCGGTTCGGGCGGGCCTTGGTGACGCTGGTCGGGACGTGGAGGGAAGCCCTCGACGAGATCGCCCTCCATGGCGTCACCGTGGAGGACGGGGCGGGAACGTGGTCGGCCAAGGTCGGGGTTTCGCCGCTTTTCGGCCCCCTCGGTCCCGCCGACTACGTGCTCGTACTCGTCAAGAGCCACCAAACCGCCACCGTCGCGCGGGTTGCCGCCCGCTGCCTCCTGCCCCGGGCTCTCGCGGTCACGCTCCAGAACGGCCTCGGCAATCGCGAGCTGTTGGAAGTGGCCGCCCCCGGACGCGTCGCCCAGGGGGTAGCCTTGATGGGCGCGAGCACCCTCAGGCCCGGCCGGGTCCGGGTGGTTCCTGGCCGCGTCGTGCTCGGCGCCGACGCGGGGGCCTCCGGTCCGCTGGCGCCTCTGGCCGACCTTCTCCGCGCCTCCCGGATCCAGACCGAGGTCACGGCCGAGATCGAGCAGACCATCTGGCGAAAGCTGGTCGTGAACTGCGCCATCAACCCCCTCTCCGCC
>DATMQU010000484.1:0-4811 GCA_035566715.1 Vicinamibacteria bacterium | reverse complement strand
GCTCACGGCCGGGGTCGATATGGAGATGGTGAGCCGGCTCTATGCCTCCCGGCTCCCCGCCCTCGTCCGCGCGGGCGTGGTGCCGATGGCCACCCTCGACGAGGCGGTGCGCCGCGTCCTGCGGATCAAGATGCGGGCGGGGCTGTTCGAGCGGCCCTACGCGGAGGAGGGCCGGGAAGCGGCGGTCCTGCTGAACCCCGCCCATCGGGAGACAGCGCGCACCGCGGCCGCGCGCTCGATCGTGCTCCTTCGCAACGAAGGGGGTGTCCTTCCCCTGCGGAAAGACCTGCGGTCGATCGCCCTCATCGGCCCTCTGGCCGACGATCCCCGGGAGCCGCTCGGCTCCTGGTCCGGGGACGGCCGCAAGGAGGACACGGTCACGGTGGTGGCGGGGGTGAAGGCGAAGTTGGGACCCGAGGCGCGGCTCGCCTACGCGAAGGGGTGCGACATCGAGGGCGGGTCCCCGGCCCAGCGGGCGGAGGCCGTGGCCCGGGCGCGGGAGGCGGAGGCGGTTGTCCTCGTGGTGGGGGAGTCGGCGGCCATGGGCGGGGAGGCGGGGTCGCGCAGCTCGATCGACCTGCCCGGCCCCCAGCTCGGGCTGGTTCAGGAGGTGCTGAAGGCGGGCAAGCCCACGGTGGTGGTCCTGATGAACGGCCGGCCGCTCACCATTCCCTGGATCGCGGAGAACGCGGCCGCCATTCTCGAGGCCTGGCAGGGCGGAACCGAGGCCGGCCACGCGATCGCGGACGTGCTCTTCGGAGACAAAAACCCCGGGGGCAAGCTGCCGGTCACGTTCCCGCGATCGGTGGGCCAGATCCCCCTCTACTACAACCACAAGAACACGGGCCGGCCGGCGGGTCCCCAGAGATGGTCTTCCAAGTATCTGGACATACCCGTGAGCCCCCTCTACCCGTTCGGGTTCGGCCTCAGCTACACGCGCTTCGCCCTCCATAATTTGCGCGTGAGCGCGGCCTCCATTCCGCCTGGGGGAGAGGTGACGGTGAGCGTGGAGGTGGAGAACGTGGGCCCCCGCGCGGGCGACGAAGTGGTCCAGCTTTACGTGTCCCACGAGGCGGCCAGCATCACGCGGCCGGTGAAGCAGCTCCGCGGCTTTGAGCGGCTGACCCTGGCCGCGGGGGAGACCCGGCCGGTTCGCTTCCGGCTGGGCCCCGCGGATCTCGGGCTGCTGGACGGCCAGTTCCGCCTCGTGGTCGAGCCGGGAGAGATTCGGGTGGCGGTGGGGACGAGCTCGGAGGGGGGCCTGGAGGGCCGGTTCCGCGTGGTGGGGGATTAACGCGCAATCGCGCGCAGAGAGCGACCGCTCCCTGACGCTTCCCGGCCGCCCCCGCGGCGGCTATAGTCATGCCGTGACGCGAGGGACCCTCGTCGCCGGCCCCGGGCCATGCAGATCCTGACCGCGTCCTGGGTGGCGCCGGTGGCGACTCCTCCCCTCCGTCACGGGCGCGTGGCCGTGGAGGAGGGGCGCGTGGCCTGGGTGGGCCGCCCGGGCGGCCCCGGAGAGCCGAAGGGCCGCCTCCGCGACCTGGGGCCGGGGGTGATCCTGCCCGGCCTCGTGAACGCCCACTGCCATCTGGAGCTGTCTCACTTGCGGGGCCAGATCGATGGCTCGGCCGGCTTCGTTCCCTGGGTGCAGGCCCTCGTGGACGCCCGGGCCGCCGAGCACGGAGAGCTGGTCCTCGCCGGGGCCGCGGAGGCGATCCGCGAGCTCTCGGAAACGGGGACGGTGGCGGTGGGCGATATCTCGAACCAGCTTCACCACCTGGACCTTCTCGCCGCCTCCGGCCTAGAGGCCGTCGTCTTCTACGAGCTTCTGGCCTGGGATCCCTCCCGCGCCGCTTCCACCCTGGAGAGCGCCCGGGCGCGGATCGCGGGCCTCAAGACGGGCGCCCATCTCCAGGTTCGTCTCGCCGCCCACGCCCCCTACTCGACCTCCGCCCCTCTCCTCGAAGGGCTGGTCCGGGCGGGCGGCCCGGGCGCCCTTCACCTGGCGGAGTCCGCGGCCGAGAGCCGCTTCCTGGCGAGCGGGGACGGCCCCTGGCCGGCGTTCCTGTCCGCGCGCGGCCTCGGCCACGTAGCCTTCACGCCGCCCGGAAAGAGCCCGGTGCGTTACGTGGACGGCCTGGGTGTCCTGCACCCTGGGCTCGTGGCGGCCCACTGTGTCCACGTGGACGATGGGGACCGTGCCCTCTTGGCGCGGCGGGGTGTGCACGTGGCGATCTGCCCGCGCAGCAACCAGAACCTGAACGTCGGCGTGGCCGCCGTCCCCGACCTGTGGAAGGCCGGGGTCCGCCTTTGCCTGGGCACGGACAGCTTGGCCAGCGTGCCGAGCCTCGACCTCAGGGAAGACATGGCCGCGCTCCGCCGGCAGTTTCCGGAGCTGCCGGCGGCAGTGATCGTGGGCATGGCCACGCAGGGGGGCGCGGAGGCCCTGGGGCTCATGGACTTGGGGACGATCGCGCCCGGCAAACGGGCGGCCCTGGTCCATGCCGCCGCGGCGTCCGACCCCGACGATCCCCTCGAGTTCCTGGTTTCGGCCGGGCCGAGGCTCGAGAGGGTAGAGCAGTGAGGGGCCTCCTCGCCCGGGTGGTTTCCTACGGGCGCATGATCCGATTCTCCCACTCCGTCTTTGCCCTGCCCTTCGCCCTCACCTCGGCCGCCTTGGCCGTGCGCGGGGACATCCGCGCGAGCCAAGTCGCGTGGATCGTGGTGGCCATGGTGGGTGCGCGCAGCGCGGCCATGGGCTTCAACCGCCTGGCCGACCACGCCCTCGACGGGCAAAACCCCCGGACGGCCGGTCGCGAGCTGCCCCGGGGCGCCCTCTCCCGGCGGGAGGTCTGGATCTTCGTGGTCCTCTCCGCGGGCGTCCTCGTCTTGGCCGCGGGCATGCTTAACCCCCTCTGCCTGGCGCTCTCGCCCGTGGCCCTCCTCGTCGTCTTCGCCTACTCGTACACCAAGCGGTTCACCGCCCTCTCCCACCTCGTCTTGGGCCTGGCTCTCGGGGTGGCCCCGGTGGGGGCCTGGCTGGCCATCCGGGGCCGCTTCGAGCCGGTACCCATCCTCCTCGCCCTGGCCGTCATCGCCTGGGTGGGGGGCTTCGACGTCATCTACGCCTGTCTGGACGTGGAGTTCGACCGCAGAGCGGGGCTGCATTCGCTTCCCGCCCGCCTGGGGGTGCCGGTCGCGCTGGGCCTGGCGCGCGGCCTCCATGTGATCGCCGTCATTCTCCTGGCCTCGCTCTACTGGCTGACCCCCCTGCACCCTCTCTATCTGGGGGGGGTGGTGGTGGTGGCCATCCTCCTCGCCCATGAGCACTCCCTCGTGCGCGCGGGCGACCTGAGCCGGGTCATGCAGGCCTTCAACCTGAACGGCTGGGTGAGCCTCGGCTACTTTGCGGCGACCCTGGCCGCACGATGGCTCGCCTGAGGCTATAATCCGCGGGTTCATGGTCGTGCCGCATCCCCGTCACCGGCCCAAGCTCCCGTGAGGGAGACAAACGCGGTCTTTCCCCTCGTGGACTCGCCTCCTTCCGCCCCCACCCCGGGCTCGCCGGACAAGGCGGCGGTGCGGTCCATGTTTGACCGCATCGCCCCCCGCTATGACCTCCTGAATCATCTGCTCTCGGCGGGGATCGACACCCGGTGGCGGAAACGCGCGGTGGACCTCCTCGAGCTCCCCGGGCCGGCACGGATCCTGGACCTCTGCACCGGGACCGCGGACCTCCTGATCGAGGCCCTGGGCCGGGATCCCGGGCACTTCGGGGTGGGAGCGGACCTCTCCGGCCAAATGCTGGTCCGAGCCGCGGGCAAGCTCGAGCGCCGGGGCCTCAGCTCCCGGTCCGGCCTGGTGGGGGGGGACGGGGAACGGCTGCCCCTGGCAGACCGTAGTTTCGACGGAGCGCTCGTGTCCTTCGGCATCCGCAACATGGGAGACCCGCCCGCGGCCCTGCGTGAGCTCCGGCGGGTTTTGCGCCCGGGGGGGCGACTGGTGGTCCTCGAGTTCTCCACACCGGGGGGCGCCCTGGGCGCGCTCTACCGCCTCTACTTCCACCGGATCCTCCCCCTGATCGGCGGCTGGGTGAGCGGCGACCGCAGCGCCTACTCGTACCTTCCCGCCTCCGTCGCCCGCTTCCCGGGCCCGCGGGAGTTCGCGGCGCTCCTGGAAGGAGCCGGGTTCCCGTCGGTGGTTGTGCGGCCCCTTTCCGGAGGCATCGCCCACCTCTATCGGGGCGAGGCGTGAAGCGCTTGGTTCCGGCCCTGAAGCAAGCGGCCCTCCTGCTCCGACCGCACCGGGACGCCGTCCTGGAGGCATGGATCCTCAGCATCGTGCAGGCGGGCTCGGTGCCGGAGGCGGAGGTCCGCCCCTACTGCACGCGCACGCTCGACGCCCTCCTCCGGCGCCTCCCCGCCGGCGAACTGGAGGCCCTGCTCGAGGACGAGACGCAGGCCGCGGCCGAGGGGGCGCGCACCGGAGCCAGCTTTCTCCCCCTCGCTCCCTCCGTCCGGCTCCTGAGCCGGGGCTGCCTGCCGTTCCTGCTCGTCGCGCTCTCCGAGGGCCCGGCCCTGGCCGAAGCCCTCATCGCCCTGGGTGAGCTGGCGAACCTGCGCCTGGAGATCCTCCTCGCCGCCCAGGAGGAGGAGTCTGGCCGGCGACTGATCGAGGCCCAGGAGCAGGCCGCTCGCGCCGGTCAAACCGCCCGCGAGGTCTCCCGGGCCAACGAAGCCCTGCGGCGGTCGGAGGCTCAGAGCCGCCACCGGGCGGAGCAGATCGCGCTTCTCGCTTCCGTGGCCCGC
>DATMQU010000483.1:0-3663 GCA_035566715.1 Vicinamibacteria bacterium | reverse complement strand
GCGGCCGCGGGCCTCGCCGTGGCCTTGACCGCGGGCCTCGGCCTGGCCCTGGCCAGCGGCGCCCGCCCCGCGCCGCGAGCGGTGGTGGTGGGCTCGAAGAACTTCACGGAACAGGTCATCCTGGGAAACGTGATCTCGACCCTCCTGGAGGCGCGTGGCTTCCCGGTCGACCGCCGCCTCAATCTCGGGGGCACGACCCTCTGCCACGAGGCGGTGAGGTCCGGGCAGCTTGACGTTTATGTCGAATACACAGGCACCGCCCTCACCGACATCTTGAAGCGCCCGGCCACCTCGGACTCCGCCCGCGCGCTCGCCACTGTGCGCGAGGCTTATCGGGAGATGGGCCTCACCGTGGGCCCACCCCTCGGCTTCAACAACACCTTCGCCCTCGTCATGCGCCGCCCGTATGCCAACGCTCACGGCATCTCCCGCATCTCCGACCTCGCTCCCCACGCCGCTACGCTGCGCGTCGGTCTCTTCGGCGAATTCCTGGAGCGTCCGGACGGGCTGTCCGGCCTGCTGCAGGCGTACGGCTTTCGCCTCGGCCTGCGTCCCCGCGAGATGGATCTGGGGCTGCTCTATCAAGCCCTCGCGGAGAACCAGGTCGACGTCGTGGTGGGCAGCGCCACGGACGGGCTCATCGACGCCCTCGATCTTGTCGTGCTCGATGATGATCGGCGGTACTTCCCCCCCTATGACGCGGTCCCGGTGGCGAACACGGCCCGCCTCGCCCTGCATCCCGGCCTGGAGGCGGCGCTCGATTCCTTGGGCGGACGCATTCCGGAGTCGGTCATGCGCCGCATGAACCACGAGGTTGATGGCGGGCACCGCGCGCCGGCCGACGTGGCCCGCGAATTCTTGCGGGCGGAAGGCCTGGTTCGGCGTCCGGACTAGGTCCTTGGCGGTTGTCCCCGGAAGGGTAGACGCGGCGTCACAATTGGGCGCTTGCTCAGCCCTTCCCCAGGGCACAAAGACAACCCGCCGCCAACCCACGCCGGACCAGATCGTCAGCCGTGGCGTGCAGGTGAGCCACGTCCTGCAGGTATTCCGTGGCGCCTGTGTAGGTTGGGGGACAGGCCCGGACCCGCTGGGCAAGCTGTGCGGCCCGCCGGAACCCGGTCAGGAACTCCTTCGCTCGCCGGTCCATGGCACCCTCCTTCCGTCTTACAGACGATGCAACCCCCGTGCCGGCAGGGATCCTTCCCGCGATGCGGTCCGGCGTGAGTGTCGGTGCCAGCGAGAGACTTGGGTTAGCCTAGACCCATCGGGGCAGGAGGCCGCTCAATGGCGGAGGACGTCTGGGACCCTACGCAGTACGACCGCTTCCGCGAAGAGCGCAGCCAGCCCTTCTTCGACCTCTTAAACCTGGTGCGGCCCCAGCCCGGGATGCGGGTGGTGGACCTGGGCTGCGGCACGGGCGAGCTGACCCGCAAGCTTCACCGCCATCTTGGGGCCCGCGAGACGGTGGGGATCGACAGCTCTCCGACCATGCTGGCGGAGAGCCGGGCCCACGCGGCCGAGGGCCTGCGCTTCGAGAAGAGCGAGATCCTCGAGTTCACCGCGCGGGCCGGGGAGGCACCCTGGGACCTGATCTTCTCGAACGCCGCCCTCCACTGGGTGCCGGAGCACGACCGCCTCCTGCGCTCCCTGACCAGCCTGCTCGCGCCCGGCGGACAGCTCGCCATCCAGGTCCCGGCCAACCACGACCATCCCTCGCAGACGGTAGCCGCCCAAGTAGCGGGCGAGGCCCCGTTTCGGGAAGCCCTCGGGGGATACGTTCGGCACTCGCCCGTCCTGCCCCCCGAGGAGTACGCGCTGACCTTGGATCGGCTCGGCTATCGAGAACAGCATGTTCGCCTCCAGGTCTACGCACATCGGCTGAAGTCGCGCGAGGAGGTCGTGGAGTGGATGAAGGGCACGCTCCTCACCGACTACCGGCAGCGCCTCTCCCCCGCCCTCTTCTCCCTCTTCCAAGAGCGCTATCGGGAACGGCTCCTCCCCGGCCTCGCGGATTCCCGTCCCCACTTCCTTCCCTACAAGCGGATCCTCCTGTGGGCCAAGCGATGAGGGCCGGCCGCAAGCCCGAAAGCCATCGTCCGCGCCACCCCTCCGCCGAGGCCGGAGCCGGCCGCGGTCACGGTCGAGGGGGCCCTTCGGTCCCGGGGGGAGGCGGCGACGGGAGCGCGCGCGGACGGATGCTACAATCGGAAGCGCAAGGAGGAGGATGAAGCGGGACAACCTGACACTGCTCGCCGCCGCGTTTACCGTATCCGCCGTCGCCCTTCCCGGTTGCTCTCTCCGATCGATCGCCGTGAACTCGCTGGGGAACGCACTCGCCAAAGGAGGCTCGAACTTCGCCTCCGACGACGACCCGGACCTGGTTCGGGACGCCGTACCCTTTGGTCTCAAGACCATGGAGGGGCTCCTCCAGGAGTCGCCCCGCCACAAGGGGCTGCTCTACGCAACCGCCAGCGGCTTCACGCAGTACGCCTATGCCTTCGTCCAGCAGGAGGGGGACTTCATCGAGGCCCAGGACCTGGCCCGGGCCACCGCCTTGCGCACGCGAGCCCGGAAGCTGTACCTGCGGGCCCTCGAGTATGGCCTCCGGGGTTTGGAGGTGGATTTCCCTGGCTTTCGTGACCGGCTCCGCGCCGACCCGTCCGCGGCGCTCCAGCGCACCCGTAAGCAGCACGTACCCCTGCTCTACTGGACGGCCAACGCCTGGGGCGCGGCGATCTCGATCTCCATCAACGACTCCGAGCTCGCCGCCGACCAGCGCCTGGCCGAGGCCCTGATGAAGCGGTCGCTCGAGCTGGACGAGGGGTACGATCTGGGTTCCGCGCACGACTTCTTCATCGCTTACGAGGCCGGCCGGGCCTCGGTGGGAGGCTCCCTGGAGCGGGCCCGCCAGCACCTCGAGCGGTCCCTTGAGCTCTCCAAGGGACAGCGGGCCTGGCCCTATGTCACCTACGCGGAGAGCGCCGCGGTTTCACGGCAGGACCGGAAGGACTTCGTGGCCTTTCTCCAGAAGGCCCTGGCGGTGGACGTGAACAAAGCGACCGACCAGCGGCTGGGCAACCTGCTCGCTCAGAAGCGGGCGCGCTGGCTCTTGTCCCGTGTCGACGAGCTCTTCATAGAGTAGGGAGACTTCATGCATCGACTCATTCCCCGAACGAGGTTGGCGCGCGGGGCGGCCCTGGCCGCGGCGGGCGCGCTGGCGGGGGCCACCCTCGCCGTCCGCGTCATGCCCGGGGCCGCCGCCCAGGCTCCCCTCATCGTGCGCATGGCCACGCTCGTGCCCGAGGGGTCGACTTGGCACCTGGTCCTCAAGGAGACGCTTGAGAAGTGGAAGACGATCTCCGGGGGGCGGGTGGTGGTCCGTCTCTTCCCGGGGGGGGTGGCCGGCGACGACCCCGACGTGGTCCGCAAGATGCGGCTGGGGACGCTGAACGCGGGAGTGCTCACCGAGGTGGGGGTGGCCGAGGTCGACAAGTCCGTCTACGCCCTCGGCGTCCCCCTGATGTACGACTCCTACGAGGAGGTCTACTACGTTCTGGAGAAGATGCAACCTCGGCTGGAGGCGAGCCTCGAGGCCAAGGGCTTCATCGTCCTTAACTGGGCGGACGGCGGTTGGGTCCACTTCTTCACCCAGAAACCGGTGGC
>DATMQU010000482.1:0-9723 GCA_035566715.1 Vicinamibacteria bacterium | reverse complement strand
CACCGCGCGAAAATGGGGGGGCAGGTCACCCTGGCATCTAACCTGTGGAAAGTGGTTGAGGACAAGCCTATTGATCACAGGTGGGCGGCGCTCCCTTCACGACCGCACCGCTGCAGGCTCCGCCGAGACAGACCAATTGTGCGACAAACTCCCCCGTGTCCTCCCTAGGGCGCCAGAGCTTGCCCATCCACTTTGTGGACAGCGGATCGTCTGAGTAGTTCGTCACTGCCTCCTCCGCCCTGCGCAGAGCGCCGTCCTCCTTCTGGGCCAGGCTCCCTTCGTCTTTGGCGACTCCCGCCTCGATCTTTCTCATTGGATCACAGCTCCTGACGGCTCGGATGACCAGGCTGGAATGCAGTTGCTCATGCGCACGCGCATCCTGGAGCATCGCGTCGATGGCGGCTTGATTTCCTTTGGAAACGTTGGCGTCATACAGGGACGCCATGCCCGCGTAGCACGCGGGGCCCCCCGGTAGTACATAGGCGTTGAGCCAAATGCGGCGAGCGACCCTAAAGCCGTCGTTCATGCGAGACGCCCACCAGACTTTGGCGTAAGGTCCCGTTCCGCCTAAGGGCTCGAGCTCGTAGGCCAAGTGTTCGTAGGTCGCGCCCGCCTTGGGTGCGGGATGGAAGATATGGTTGCCGCGATCCACCTCCTCGGTGGAGGCGGGGTTGCTGACCCCTTTGGCTTGCCCATCGAGGGCGCAGCGCTCCACACCGGCCTCCTGCTCTATCTGGACCCCGGCGGCGATCCTCACCCAGGGCTTGGTGCCGCGAAAGGCCCCTTCCCCTTGAGAGCTCTCGTCGATGGGGGTCTTCCAAGGGCGGGGGGTTACCCTGATCAGAGCCGTCTTGGTGTCCGTCTTTGTTCCGTCCGACACCTCGAGGCGCGCCTCGGTGTCGCAGAGTAGTTTGACTTCGGCCTTGGCCGTCGTCAGCACGACGCTCGCGTCCGCCACAGGCCCGCCCGGGCAGTGGTCGGTAAACGTCCAGCGATAGGTCTGGGCGCCTTGCGACCGGCTGCCGTCGAGCTGGACTGCTTCGCCGCGCGAGACCTGGTATGGACCGCCGGGATCGGCCTGGATCTTGTCCGCCGGACCTCTCAACGACCACATGGCACGGAAGGGCGTGAGCGGGACCTCCACATAACTGCCCCCGGAGGTCAGCGCGCCGCCCCCCGCTGGGAGCGTGGCCTCGATTGAGGCTCCGTCGGTCTTGCAAGTCCCCATCGTCTCGTTATCGACGTGAAGAGGATTGCGCGGGTCGGCTGCCGAAACGAAGTGCTCGGAGAACTTGCACGGGAAACTCGCGCCGTTGACGTGGAGCCGGTAGGTGCCGTCATTGTCGTTGATAGACAGAGAGGCCTTGACGGTCGCTTTGTCGGAGCCCTGCTTGACATGGCCCTTGCTCTCGTCTGACTGCCAGTAGTAATCGACCGATCCCGTCGCCGTCCCCGTCCAGGAATGTGGACTCAGCCGCAGGAGGTCGACAGAGGCGTGGAAGTGGGAAGTCTCCTTCCACCCCGCAGGTCCCTTGAAGGACCGGGCCGAATCCATGTCGAGGTCTACGGTCCCTATCCAGTGATCCGTAGGGGAGGCAGCGGCCAAGGCAGCGGCCGCCGGCAGCAAGCAGGAAAACATGAGAGGGCGCATAGCCGACTATCCTAGCTCCTCGCGCCCGGCCGGAAGGAGAGCGGTCGAAGCGCAATACGCTCCAGAGATGGCGCGGCGAATCGAGCCCAGACCCTCCCCACCCCGGCCGATCGCGTCCCTTGGAGGCAGCGCCACCCGAGCCTTATCTGATGAAGTACTCCCACACCCAGATCTGATCCGGATCATCGGTGTCACGGTTTCGACCGCCGAAGCCTTTTCTCTCGAAAACGGCGTCGAACGATCACCAGAGCTCGTCTTTTCCGGACAACCTCTATCCACCGATCATCGCTCTGTCTAGGAACACGAGGACGCTCACGCTGGCTAAGTCCACGACGATGTGACTCAAGACCGGCCAGCGCAGGCTTCCGGTCTTCCAGTAGACCACGGCCCAGATGGACCCCGTGAAGCAGGTACCGAGGAAGCCGGGGAACCCTGAAAGCGTCCGAACATTGACACCGAGGATGAGCGGATGGCTCAGGCCGAACCAGACCGTGGAATAAGAGAGCCTCAGCCAAACTGGCCAACCGCGGGACGCATCCATGAGGAGACCGCGCCAGTAGCCCTCTTCGAGCCAGGGATCAATTGCTGCCAAGGCCAGCCAGGACGCCACAATCCAGGCTTGATTGAGAGCCTGAAAGTTGCCGGCCAAGACCGGGATGAAGAGGGCGACGTTGAGGAATGCGAGCAGGCGCCAACCCCAAGCACCCTGTGAGGGTTGCAGCCAACGGCTCGCCGATGGGCGCCCGCCGCCGAGAACGAGGATCAGAGACAGCGCTAGCCAGTAGACGATCAATACCGGAACCCACGACCAGAGTCCCCAGAGCCGGCCGGTGATGCGAGCCACGACATGGCAAAGACCGATGACCGCCAAAGGCGACAACAGAATGATGTGCTCTCGCCTCATCCACGACCCGTGCGATCTCCACCCAGACCCCTGGGCCCCGACCCGACCGCCGCATGCCGTTGTTCTACGCCGAAGCTCGCCACTCGATTGAAAGCTTTCTACCCTGCTGAGCGCAGTCGCGCAGGTAGAGGTTAATCAGGGTCTGGTAGGGAATGCCCGAGGCGACTGCGGCCTCCTTGAAGAACTGAATCGTGGACCGATCAAGCCGGATGGTGATCTGCTTCTTTAACCGGGCCGCGTACGGGTTCTTTCGGCCCTTCGAAAAGTCGTATCGCTTCCTCACCGTTTTGACCTTTCCCAATACTGCTTCTGCTCGGCCTTGACGGCCTTTCTGGCAGAGACGATGGATGGAGTTGGGAAGACGAACCCTAAGAGTGCTCATTTGACGTCAAAGGCTCCTCAACAAGCGACTCACCAGGCCGGCGACGTCGGAGCAGAATTCATCGTCGCCCGGCCGGGAAAGGAACTCAGCCGCACGACGAGGGCCGTGAGAATCGAGCGTGGCGAAGTCCTCGCCGAGCACACGCACGGCCTCCCGGGCATTCGCGTCGTCCAGCAACTGTCGCAAGTGCGCTGCCACGTCCTCCACCGAATCTCCAAAGTGACCAAGAAGGTACCAGAGATCGTAAGCGTCCTTGTTCTCCCCACGGTTTCGGAAGGCCAAAGCCTTGAGCACGACGAAGGCTCCCGCTCCGCAGACAGGGATATCCCGTGTGATCGCCTCGCCGTCAAGCGTTCGATCGGCCAGCCGAATACGCTGACGGTCGCGAAAGGCCAGCGAAAGTCCGGGCGTGACGACGGCAGCGAGATCGGCCTCCAGGTCCTGAAGGGTTCCCGGCGCAGCGGCTCCGACAGGCGCCATCAGGAAGTCGACCCTGACGTCCTTGAATCTCTTGTGCGTCCATCGCTGTCGCGTGGGGTTGCCTTGCTCGTTCTTGTCCGGCTCGAAGTCGCGTCCACGCAGCCGCTCGGCGAGAGTGTGATAGCGGCCGGTGTCCAATATCGCGACTTCGAGGCCCACATCGACATCCAACGAACCGACATGCGGTTCCTTGCGCGAGGCCGCCGAATCGATCAGCAGAGAGGGCACGAGACCACCCACGACGACGAGGTCGTCGAGCAGGTCGCCGAGGATCGATGCAAGCGACAGACAGGTGGCGCGAACAGTCTGGAGCTGGCCAGGCGAGTAGCCGGCGGCGGTCTTCGGCTTACTCAATTGGGGCTCCGCCGAGGACGAGCGGGCGTAGTCTAGCGGCGGCTTCCGAAGCGCGCTCCGGATGGGCCTTCAAGTCGAGGTAGGCCTGGAGCGGGTGGACGCACGGGATGCCGTCGACCATGCGCGCTCCCACGAGCACGGCGTTATCGGCAGGAACGATGATCCACAGGTTGGCACCCCGCGACCCCTCGACCAGGTCGAGCGCGTTGAGCCACGCCGCGGACGGCACATCGCGAACAAAGAGGCTGGTCAACCGGTACATCGCGAAATGGGTCAGTCGCCAGGCGGCTGCCAGGCCGGTGAGGGCCCAACCCAGCTTCTCAGGCGGCGCAGCCTTCTGGAGCTTGTCGAGCAATTCGTCAGAATCCCGGACGGGCATGTGGCCCTCGATCACGTGATGCCTGCGGAAGTCGTAGGCCTCCCTCCACGCTTCGAGCGCTACCGCTGGATCCCTCAGGCGATAGCCGTCACCCTCCTTGACTAGCAGTTCCATGGCGTCCAGCCTGCGCACGAGCCGGCTCACGCGGCCTTTGTCGACCCCCGAGGCCGACACCATCTCCGCCTGGTTGAACGCGCGGTGGGGCTCCATCAGCAAGCACCGAACCAGCCGAGAGCTGCGCGGGGCGAACACGTTCGCGGGACGGCCAGCCGACGCGAATCGGTTCGGGTTGCCCAGGATGTGGATCTGCCTGCCTGGCACGTCGATCCAGGCGTTCCCCGAAAGGTCGATCCACGACACCCCTGCCTCGGCGCATAGCCGGCGTCCGGTTTCCCCCATGAACGGCACCGCGACTATGGGCATGAATTTCTTGCCGGACCTCCGCTCCATGAATCTGTCAAGCTGCCGGAGCGCCGCGCCGACGCTGGCGGCATCACCGACCGATTTCCACTCGACGGCGAAGGCTATGTCAGGACCGTGAACAAGCAGGTCCACGCCGCCGGGGGGCTCCGAAACGGCCCGAAGCGAGGACAGGCCCAGGATCGACCCCAGGGCCATCCGGACCTGACCGAGCGAACGAGCTTCCGGCCACCGCGGCATGTTGTCTAAATACCAGAAGTTGTTTCATGAATCAAGTGCCCATAGCTGGACAACCATCGTTGAGACGACTTGGAGGTACATCTATAAGTTGGTGCTGGTGCTGGGATTCGAACCCAGACTTTGCCGATTTTAAGTTTCGACCCATCAATGAGTTTGCGTGAAACACTCTGATACAGCATGGAACAGCCTGAACACTGCGTTTTTCCACTTGACATGCGCGGCTGAAACGCCCTGAACCGGCGTGAACATTCACACTTTATTCACACCCGCTCGATGCAACACGGCTCAGCCGGACTCACACGCTCTCCACCACATAGTGCGGCAATACTTGCATCAGCGGCGAGGCTTCGCCTGCGCCCGCCTCGTCCGCTGTATCCGATTGTCCGACAGCCTGTCTCTTTCGTCTGGCGGGATATCCGGGACCCTGCCAAGAACGCCCTCGTACAACTTCCGGCTACCGCGGCTGGCTCGAGCCAGATAGTCCTGGGTCATAAGAGCAGCTAGCTTCTCGCCCACGGCGGAGCTGATGAGCTGGTTCATGGACACGCCCTCTCGCTCCGCCAGCTCGCGCAAGTGCCGATGGAGGGAGTTAGGAAGACGAACGCTAAGAGTGCTCATTTCAAGACTCCAATGCCAGACAGAAGAGGACTTGGCTCGAGAACTGAAATTCCGAACATCTCGGCCCCGGAAAAGTCGCGAACGTTGTAGGTGACGATCGACTGGCAGCGGGCCGCGACTGCCAGCTCAAGCAACATACCGCCGAAAAGAGCAAGTTCTATCGGCCTCTAGGCCCCTTGGCGAGTGCCATGGACGTATGCGTCATGCGGACAGCCGTTTGCGCGGCCGCCCGCCCTTGGAACCATTGGCCCTTGCAGCTGCTGCTTTTGCCCTCGATCGCCGCTTGCCACCTCGTTGTCCGGTCGCCCGAGCGAATAACGCCGTTCCAAACACCCGCTCAACGAGTCCGGGAACGTATACGTCTGCATTCAGCGACAGCCAGGACAAGGCGTCTCCCGCCGGAGAGACTCTGATCGATCCGAGCGCGGAGGGTGGTGCATTCTCCAGACCTGGAACGATCTGCCGAGGGATTGTCATGGATCCACCGCTGCGGAACCTGAGATCGATCGCGTCTCGCGTCTCATCGTATCGCGCCTCCACGACGGCGGAAGGGTCCTGCGCACGCATCTGTCCTCGAGCTCGCGCGCGTGTAAAGCGTTCTCGATCTTTCGTGGTCACACTACTGCCGGCCATGGAGCTTCTCCCATTCCAATTTCAGAAACGGCGCATTCTCTGCGACCAATCGCTCTGCCCGTTTCACGTCGCGATCGGAGATCCTGCCCACAATCTCGGTCGCGCGTCGGGTCGACAAGTCGATCTTGACGATCGCACCAGCTTTCTCGACGTGCACATGCGGCGGTGGATGATCCAGGGTGTAAATCCTGACCTCGAACCCTTGCTCACGAATCAGAGTGGGCACCGGCCAATGATACCTAAGGCCTTGGGTTATGTCAACTCATTAAGGGCTGCAGACCAGTAAGTTGGTGCTGGTGCTGGGATTCGAACCCAGACTGTGCCGATTTTAAGTCGGCTGCCTCTGCCAATTGGGCTACACCAGCGAAGCCCGCTCTCTACTCTCCTCGCGGAGCACCTCGAGCATGACCTGGTGGAGGGCGCCGTTGGTGGCCAGGACCTCGTCGGGCCCGAGGCCCAGGGGGGATCCGTCGAAGCGTGAGACGCGTCCTCCCGCCTCCTCTATCAAAACGACCCCCGCCATCATGTCCCAGGGCTGGAGGCGCTCCTCCCAGAAGCCGTCCGCGCGGCCTGCGGCTACATAGGAGAGATCGAGGGCAGCCGCGCCGTCGCGGCGGATGGCACGGGCCTCGCCCATGAAGCGGTTGAAGAGCCGAAGCTTGCCCGGGAAGTCCTCGCGCAGGTCGTAAGGGAACCCGGTGATGAGCAGGCTGCGCAGGAGGTTCGAGGACTGAGAAACGCGGAGGCGCCGGCCGTTGAGGTGTGCACCGCCTCCGCGCTCCGCCGTGAACAGCTCGTCTCTCAATGGGTCGTACACCGCCCCCGCCACCGCCCTCCCGTCCACGGTCAGGGCCACGGAGGAGCAGAAGAAGGGATAGCCGTGGGCGAAGTTGGTGGTGCCGTCGAGGGGGTCGGTGAACCAGAGGTAGCGGGAACCGCTGCGGGCGAGGAGGGTCTCCTCGGTCACGAAGTCGTGGTCGGGGAAGCGCGACCGCAGGGTGTCGAGGATAGCCGCCTCGCAAGCCCGATCCACCTCCGTCACGAGGTCGATCTCGCCTTTGTAGTCGATGCGGATATCCTGGCCGTAGCTCTCCTTCTGGATCGCGCCCGCCCGCAAGACCGCTTCCGTCGCCACCGCCAGATACTGCCAGCTCACGCGTTTGCTCCCTCTGGAGAGCCGATTGATTGTAGGATGGCGCGGGCATGCTTCCAAACCCTCCGCGGCCCGCCGTGGGCGCCCTGCCGCCCCGTGCGACAGCACTGCTCTTAGCCCTGAGCGCGGCCCTGCTCCTCTTCCGCCTTGGTGCGGTGCCCCTCCTGGGCCCGGACGAGCCCCGCTATGCGCGCGTGGCCGTCGAGATGCACCGCTCGGGAGACCACGTAACGCCGACGCTCCAAGGCCGACCCTGGCTCGAGAAGCCAGCCCTCTACTACTGGATGGCCGGAGCGGCCTTCTCGTTGTTCGGCGAGACGGAGGTTGCGGCCCGGCTGCCCTCGGTGGTGAGCGGCCTCCTGCTCACGGGCGCGACCGCGCTCTTGGGCGCGCGGCTCTACGGGAGCGCGGCCGGTATCTGCGCGGGCTTCGTCCTCGCCACTTCCCTGCTGCCCTTCGCGTACTCCCGGGCCGCGGCCATGGATATGCTGCTGGCGGCCAACGTGACGGTGGCCACCGGCCTCATTGGCCTGCGCGTGCTTGGCATCGCGGGAAGGCTGGCCATCCCCACCGCCTTCGCGTTCATCGGCCTTTCCACCCTAGCCAAGGGTCCGCTCGGCGTTCTTCTGCCCGGCCTCGTCATCGCCGGCTATCTCCTGGCCGCGCGCGAGCGGAGCCTCTGGCGAGAGGTGCTCTCGCCGGTGGCCATCGGGATCTTCCTTCTCGTGGCCGCGCCCTGGTACGTGCTGGTGACGCTCGCCCAGGGTCGGAGGTTCCTCGATGTGTTCCTACTAAACCAGAACCTCGAACGGTTTACCTCCACGGTTCACCATCATCCCGGGCCCCTCCTCTACTACATCCCCGTGGTGGTGGCCGGCCTTTTCCCTTGGTCCGGCCTTGCCCTCCCCGGCCTCGCGGGCCTGCGCCCCCGGCAAGCGAGGGCCGACCTCTTTCTCCTCCTTTGGCTCCTCTTGCCCTTCGTCTTCTTCTCCCTCGCGGGCGCCAAGCTCCCCGGTTACATCCTGCCCTGCCTGTCCCCGCTGGCCCTGCTCATGGGCCGGGCAGCGGCCCAGTGGCTGGAGGGCGTTACCGTCGACCGCTTCTGGGGCACGCCGCGGGCGGCGGGCCTGCTGAGCGTCCTTCTCGGCGCCCTCTTCGCAACCACGCCCGCGTGGCTCCTGAGCATCCGGGACCCCGACTGGGCGCTGGCCCTCCCCCTCGGACTGTGGGCCCTCATCGTCTCCTTCGGCGTCTCGCGCCGCTTTGGCGCTGACCCGGCGGGGGCCCTGCGGCTGCTGCGGGTGGGGGGCGTGGGTCTCCTCCTGCTCTTGGCCCTGGCCGCCCCCCCCGTTCTCGCGCGGCAGGAGTCGGGCCGCCGGCTCTTTCTCCCCGCGATGGGCCGGGAGGTTCTGGCCTGGGGAGCCTGGCGCACGGCTTGGATGGCGGGGTACTTCTACAACGACGGCAAGGTGCGGGAGGTGAGCGGTCTGCGGGAGGTAACGGAGGCCGCCGCCGGGGGGCCGGTCCTGGTGCTGGCGGGGCCGGCCGAGCGGCAGCAGCTCGAGAAGGTCCCCACCCTGGCCACCCATCTCTTGGCCGAGGGCGTGCGGGACAACGCGCTCCTTCGCGTCGAAGCCCGCTAGTGGCGGCAACCCCTTCACCGGACGCGACTTCGGCCGTTGGATGTTCTCCCATCTCCCCCCTAACCGGTCAGAATCGCGAGCGTCTAACTTAACGGATGGGCGAAGACGACGAGGCGGTGGCCCGGGTGCGAGCCGGCGATCAGGAGGGCTTTCGCACCCTCGTGGAGCGTCACAGCCGCGGTCTCTTCCGCCTGGCTTATCGAATGACAGGGAACGAGCCCGACGCCGAGGACGTGGTCCAGGAGAGCTTCCTGCGGGCCTACCAGCGCCTCCATCAGTTCGAGGCGCGCGCGAACTTCGGGAGCTGGCTCTACCGCATCGCCATCAACTGCGCCTACGACCTGCTGCGAGCCCGCCGCCGTCGCGAGCGAGAAGAGGAGCCGGTACCCTTCGGCCCTGACGAGGAGGGGATCGATCTCCCGCTGCCCGCCCCCGATCCCTCGCCCGACCGTCTGGCCATGAGCGCGGAGGTGCGGCGACGAGTGAACGCGGCCATGAGCCGCATGAGCGCCCGCGAGCGGGCGGCCTTCGTCCTCCGGCACTTCGAGGGCATGTCGATCCTGGAGATCGGCCGCACCCTGGACCTCGAGGAGAGCGCGACCAAACAGAGCATTTTTCGGGCGGTGCGAAAGCTCCGTGTCGTCCTCGCCCCCGCCGCGGGAGCGGCGCCGTGAGCGGCGTCCATCCGACCGAGGAGGACCTGATCCTCCACTTCTACGGCGAGGTCGCGGAGGGGGCCGCGATTGACGCCCATTTGGCTTCCTGCGCGGACTGTGGCCGCCGCTTCGCGGCCTGGGCGGCGACGCTGCGGGCGGTCGTGGAGGAGCCCGTCCCGGACGTCGGCGCTGACTACGGAGCCCGGGTCT
>DATMQU010000481.1:0-4583 GCA_035566715.1 Vicinamibacteria bacterium | reverse complement strand
TGAGGACGATGCCGCTGTTGAGGTGGAGCGCGCTCGTGATCAAGAAGTTTCCCGCCGAGAGGCTGACGACCTGCCCCACCGGGCACGCGTCGAGCGCGGCCTGAATGCCGGCGGTTGCGTCCAGCAAGCCGTTCGCATAGGTCGACGCGTTGAGGGTGGCACACACGGTCGTGCGGGTGGGGACCCCCCCGGGCACGCCGGGGTTCCAAGTCGTGAGCCGGTCCGCCGGGAGGATTGCAGCCCTCGCCGGGGAAGCAATCGACAGACCCGCGGCGAGGGTGAGCGCAAGCTGCCGCCATCGGACGGAGGGCGGTCCGAAGACCATGGGCTTCTCCTTACTTACGGCTGATCCGAGTTACCTCTCGGTGGGGCAGGGAAGCCCAGCCGTGGACCGCACATGGCGTCGCACCCGGACAAGGGGATATCCGGGGTGGGCGCCTGGCGGGACATGCAGGGGGGCTAGTACCCCTCAGGCCGAGCGACCGCAGCTCAAGCAGCGCTCGGCATCAGGTTCCACTAACTCGCCACACCACCTGCAAGTCCGTGCGTCCGCCCGCAATGCCAAGGCACAGGCCGGGCACTGGGCGGCCCTGGAGACTAGGGGTTGGCCACAGGCGGGGCAACGGTCATACCCGCCCTCGGCATCGAACGCCCGCTCGACGGCGACCAGGGCGTCGGGGTCGGCGTCGAGCAGGGGTGCTATGACCTTGAACGCGTGGGCTCGATTGTCGTGGCCGACGGCCAACTCGAAATGCGCCGGATCCGCTGGTCCTGTCGGTCGATGACAAGCGAAACGGAAGGGGATCTCCACCTCGATCAGTCGTTCGGCTAGGGGTTTGACATCGGCGGCAGCGCGGCCGGAGTAGATTGTGCTCTCCCCCGCTGTGACCCCACTCATGGATGCTTCTGCTAGGTTGCCCGGTGACGCGGCATGGTCGTCGGCGGGAGGCGTCGCCGGCATCCCGCCTCCCTGCCCGTCATCGTAACGGGCCTCCAACTCTCCCCCGCAATCGGCGCAGCGCTCGATTTCCGGTCGGTATTCCTCGCCGCACCGCCGGCACACCTTGAAAACCGCCGCCTGAGTGTCTGCTGCCACGGTTGCGCGCCTCCAGCTAAGACCGTACCTGGATCCGCGCCCTCTGGTCGGCGTGGATTCCCGCCCCTACGGCCTCTTACTTGCCGATCTTCCTTCTTGACAAGCCGACACAGCATATCTAATCTTGGCCGCGGATTTCAAGAAGACTCGGCGCGCTCACTCCTCCCGCGCCCACCTTCAAAGGGCGCTCCTGAGCGGGGCCGGAAGGACTCCGATGAGAACCGGACCCGCGTGTCTTCCCGGTTGGTCGGCCCTACTTTCCGCCCCTGCCCGGCGGCTCTGGAGGAGGCCCTAGAGGGCCCATCCCGACCCGTGATCCCGATTCGCGACACGATTCCCCGCCGAAACCCTCCCGTCGCCACGTGGCTCTTGATCGTGGTCAATGCCGTCATCTTCCTCGTAGAGCTGATGCTTCCACCCTCGGCCTTGGAGCAGTTCTTCTACCTGTTCGGAATTGTGCCGGCGCGCTTCGTCCACCCCGATTGGGCGCTATGGGTCGGCTTTCCCATCGACGACTACTGGCCGTTTCTGACCAGCATGTTCCTCCACGGGGGCTGGCTCCACGTGATCGGCAACATGTGGACCCTGTGGATCTTCGGCGACAACGTCGAAGACCGGATGGGACCGGTGCGCTTCGTAATCTTTTACCTCATCTGCGGGTTGGCGGCGGGCATCGTGCAGACGTTGACGAACCCGAACTCCACCATCCCCACCGTCGGTGCCTCGGGGGCGATTGCCGGTGTCATGGGCGCATACTTCTTCCTGTTTCCGCGGGCACGCATCATTGTCCTCATCCCGATTTTCTTCTTCCCCTTCTTCTTCGAGCTGCCGGCGGTGATGTATCTCGGGTTCTGGGCCTTAAGCCAGGTGTTCAGCGGCACCCTGGCCCTGGCCGATGCCCGCGATGTGGCGGGCGTGGCCTGGTGGGCGCACGTGGGCGGCTTCATCACCGGGATTGCGCTTCAGTTCTTCTTTGTCGGGCGCGGCACCGCTCACCGCCGCCCCTTGCGCGACGAGTATGAGATCGAGGGCGCGTGGGTACCTCACTCTCACTGGGGGAAAACGAGATGACTCCCACAGATGTCCTTTGGATGTTCCTCCTCTTCTCGGCGCTTCAACCCGCTCTGCGGCAGCGGCTCATCGAGGCGTCGCGCCAGCGGCTGATCGCTAAGATCGAGGGCCAGCGAGACTCGCGGGTCATTCTCCTTGTTCACCGTCAGGAGACCATGAGCATCCTGGGCTTCCCGCTTCTGCGGTACATAGACGTCAACGATTCGGAGGAGGTCCTGCGGGCCATCCACCTCACCGATCCCGCCGTGCCTCTGGACATTGTTCTGCACACGCCGGGGGGGCTGGTGCTGGCCTCCATGCAGATCGCCCGCGCCATTCACAAGCATCAGGGCAAGGTGACGGCGTTTGTGCCGCACTATGCCATGTCCGGGGGCACGCTGATCGCCCTGGCCGCGGACGAAATCGTGATGAGCGAACACGCCGGGATCGGACCCGTCGATCCGCAACTGGGGCCGTACCCGGGGGCCTCAATTCTGAAGGCCGTGGCCCGGAAGCCGGTCGCGGAGGTGGACGATCAGACGCTGATCCTGGCCGATCAGGCAGAAAAGGCCGTCGCCCAGGTGCGGGAGAGCGTTCGCGAACTCTTGGCCGACAAGTGCCCTCCGGGGAAGGCGGACGAACTCGCCCACCTGCTCTCGGAGGGCACGTGGACGCACGACTACGCGATCACGTATGAGACGGCCAAGAGCTTCGGGCTGCCCGTGCGGTCCGATCTGCCCCCGGAATTCTTGGATCTGATGACCCTGTATCGGCAGCCCGTCCGGCACCAGCCAACCGTGGAGTACCTGCCCCAACCCCGTCACGTCAAGGGCGGTGGAAGCAAGAGCTGAGGGGCGCCCCCGTTACTTCTCTTTGCCCCCGACGACCTCGACCTCGCTCAAGCGCACGGGCTCGAGGCCGTAGTTCTCGATCTCGACCGATCGGGTGTCCTTGTTGTAAGTGATCTTGGCCGCGGTCACGAGCTTGCCCACGCCCTTGCCGTCCTTGGTCAGTCGGATCTCGGCGAGGGTGAACTCGTAATCGACGGAGCGGGGTTGGTTTCTAAGCTCCCAAAAACTCATGGGCCGGTCAGTGGCGATGATCACGCGCTTGCCCCCGTCCCCAAATGGCTGCTCCCGGGCGTAGCGAACGTCCCAGCCCAGGCTGCTCGAGCTGCTGGTATAGCCCGCTCGGGGCTTGAGCTTCTGGAGGGCGGCGAGCAGAGCGTCGGATCCCTTCTCGATCAGCGCTGTCCGCAGCTGCTCGCGCTCCTCGTCGGTCGACCATCGTTCGATCACGATGTCGATCGTCCCCGCCCGGGGACGGCTGAGGCCGCTCATGTCCACGGCGAAGGCCCGCAGGCGCAGCAGAGCCTTATCCTCAGTCCTCGCCGGGGGGATCGTGGTTCCGAAGGCGAGCACGAACAGCACAAAGAACAACCGCCGAGTCGTCATCATGGCATCCCCTCCTCGTTGCCGCGTCGCCCAAAAATACTACTCCTGTCAAGAAATAACTCTCATTGAGTCGCTGGTAGGGTGGTGGGTCAGTTTGAGGTTTTGCGGTCCACAGGGCCCCGAAATGCCAGACGCTTCCCAAGCCCTAACGACAATCCCAGAAAGGAGACAAAGCATGCTCCAGAAAGTCGCCCTCGTGGAGCTCGTCTTTTTGTTGGGTAGCGTGGTTATTGGCGGTAGGAAGAGGGCGGAGCCAGGCGGCCGGCCTGCAGAAAGTGGTACGGGTGCCCGCATCCAGGTGGGGTGTTACTCTGCAAACGATCGGTAGCGCGCTCGCCACGGCTGCGGCCGGTTGGTTTTGAATAATCCGCGCCGTCGCTGACCACCTCCCTGATTCTCGGGCGCTGTCCCGCGGCCCTTAAAATCTGAGACTGTTGGTGTCTGGGCCCGTTCTGTAGGCGTCGAACCCGGGACTGAATCACGGTAAGGCCCCTAAACTTCCGCACTCTCGGGTGCTCGCCGAGCTCGTGTGCTTGAGCGCAAGCGACTCAGAATCCTAGCCTTGCAGAGCGGAGGCTCCCTGCGGAGCCTAAGTCGGCCTCCGTCCACCCTAGGTTTAGCTTAAATCCTTCGACGTCCATCAGATGGGGTGTCACTGACGGGTTCCTTCTGCACCGGGATTGAGGAAGATGCGGAAAAGGGCGATGCAGTAAAGTAAGATCTCATCGGCCTTGGCCCTTTCCACTGGGACACGTCTGGGACCGTACGAAATCCTCTCGCCCCTGGGGGCGGGCGGCATGGGCGAGGTGTACCGAGCCCGGGACACCAAGCTCGACCGAACGGTCGCGGTCAAGGTTCTCCCCGAATCCCTAGGGGGAAATCGCGACGCGCTGGCCCGCTTTGAGCGGGAGGCGCGGGCCGTGGCGGCACTGTCGCACCCCAACATTCTGGCGATTCACGATTTCGGGGATCAAAGCGGGGTT
>DATMQU010000480.1:0-8148 GCA_035566715.1 Vicinamibacteria bacterium | reverse complement strand
GCCTGGGCCCCGCGGGCCGCGGCCACCGCGGAGAGATAGGCTTTGAGCGTGGCCTCCAGGGTGTCCGTGCTCGCCGCCTGGCCGGTGCACTCCACGCCGTCGTGGCGCACCCGCACGATGACCTCGGCCAGGGCGTCCTTGCCCGCGGTCACGGCCCGGGTGTGCATCTCCAGGAGCTCGAGGTCGAGCCCGAGGGCCGCGTCCGTGGCCTTCAAGGCGGCGTCGAGGGGCCCGTTTCCCACCGCGGAGGCGGTGCGCCGCTCCCCGTCCACCTCCACCTCCACGGTGGCGGTGGGCAGGATCTCGTTCCCGGAGAGCGACTGATAGCGCACGAGGCGGGCCCGGCGCTCGGGGGCGGAGGAGACGAGGGCGAGCAGGTCCTCGTCGTAGATGAACTTCTTCTTGTCCGCCAGCTCCTTCACCCGGGCCGTGACCGCCTCCACCTCCTCCGGGTCCAGGCGGACGCCCAAGGAAGAGAGGCGCGACTCCACCGCGTGCTTGCCGGAGTGCTTGCCGAGGACCAGGCTCGACTCGCGCACCCCCACGCTGGCCGGGGTCATGATCTCGTAGGTCAGGGGATTGCTGAGGACGCCGTGCTGGTGGATGCCCGCCTCGTGGGCGAAGGCATTCCGCCCCACCACCGCCTTGTTGGGCTGCGGCCAGACCCCGGTGGTGGAAGAGAGGAGCTGGCTGGTGGCCGCGATCTGCTCCGTCCGCACCCCCGTCTCCAGGCCGAAGTGCTCGCGGCGGACGCGCAGGGCCATCACGAACTCCTCGAGGGAGGTGTTGCCGGCCCGCTCGCCGATCCCGTTGACGGTGACCTCCACCTGACGGGCCCCCGCCCGCACCGCGGAGAGCGAGTTCGCAACGGCCAGGCCGAGGTCGTTGTGGCAGTGGACGCTCAGGACCGCTTCGGGTAGGTCGCGGTGGAGGCGGCCGATGAGGGCCCCGTACTCGTCGGGGAGGGCGTAGCCGACAGTGTCGGGAATATTGAGCACGGTCGCCCCCGCCCCGTGGACGGCGGCCAGGATCTCGCGCAGGAAGGCGTAGTCGGTGCGGGAGGCGTCCTCCGCGGAGAACTCCACGTTCGGGCAGAGGGAGCGGGCCAGGCGCACCGCCTCCTCGGCCTGGCGGAGCGCCTCCGCGGCCGTGATCTTGAGCTTGTACTTCAAGTGGATGGCGGAGGTGGCGAGAAAGATGTGGACGCGGGGGTCGGCCGCGCCCTTGAGGGCCTCCACCGTGGCCAGGATGTCGGCCTCCTTGGCCCGGCTGAGCGCGGCCACCGTGCACCCTCTCACCTCGGCGGCGATCGAGTGGACCGACTCCCATTCCCCCTTGGAGGCGATGGGGAAGCCGGCCTCGATGACGTCGACGCCCAGGCGGGCGAGCTGGCGGGCCAGGCGGAGCTTCTCCCCCGCGTTCATGCTGCAGCCGGGGGACTGCTCCCCGTCCCGAAGCGTGGTGTCGAAGACGGCGATGCGGTCCGTCATCGGGTGGCCTCTACCGCGGGCTCCACCCGGGCGGAGCGGACCTCCCCTTCCGGGGTCACGGTGACCGCGTCCAGGAAGGGAATCATCGCGCGCAGGCGCTGGCCCACAACCTCGAGGACTTGGGCGCGCTCTTCGCGCCGCCGCCCCTCGAACCAGGGGCGGCCGGCCTCGTTCTCCGCGATCCACTTCTTGGCGTAGGCCCCGCTCCGGATCTCCTCCAGCATCCGCTCCATCTCCCGCCGGGTCTCGGCGGTGACGAGGCGGGGGCCCCCGGTGTAGTCGCCGTGCTCCGCGGTGTCGGAGACGGAGTAGCGCATGTAGGAGAGGCCGCCTCGGTACATCAGGTCCACGATGAGCTTCAGCTCGTGCAGGCACTCAAAGTAGGCGATCTCCGGCTGGTAGCCCGCCTTGACCAGGGTCTCGAAGCCCGCCGTGACGAGCGCGGAGACCCCGCCGCAGAGCACGGCCTGCTCGCCGAAGAGGTCGGTCTCCGTCTCCTCCGCGAAGGTCGTCTCGATGACGCCCGCCCGGGTGCATCCGATCCCCTTGGCGTAGGCGAGCGCGGTCCTCTTGGCGTGGCCGCTCGCGTCCCGGTGTACGGCCAGGAGCGCGGGCGTGCCCTGCCCCTCCCGGAAGACCTCGCGCACCCGGTGGCCGGGGGCCTTGGGGGCCACCATGGACACGTCGACCCCCGGGGGGGCCTCGATGGTCCCGAACCGGATGTTGAACCCGTGGGCGAACATCAGGGTGTCGCCGGGCCCGAGATGCGGCTTTACCTCCTCGTTGAAGAGGCGGGCCTGTCCGGTGTCGGGGGTCAGGATCATGACGATGTCCGCCCCTTCCGCGGCCTCCCCCGGGGTCTTCACCGTGAGCCCCTCGGCCGCGGCGCGGGCCCGGGATCGGCTGCCCGCGGGCAGCCCCACCGTGACCGCGACCCCGCTATCCCTCAGGTTCAACGCGTGGGCGTGGCCCTGGCTGCCGTAGCCCAGCACCGCCACCCGCCGGCCGGAGAGCGCCTCTAGGTCCGCGTCGCGGTCGTAATAGATCCGTGCCATGTCACCCTCCTTGCCGGCTCAGAAAAAGCCTCGAAGCGCCCATCGGATTCCGGGGCATCGGCTAGCCCGTCTCCCCGGGGGCGGCGGCGGTGCCCCGCACCATCGCCACCTTGCCCGTCCGCACCATCTCCAGGATGCCGCGGGGGCGCAGCAGCTCCACGAGGCCGTTCACTTTCTCCAGGTCGCCCGTGATCTCCACGATCACCGAATCCGGGGCCACGTCCACGATGCGGCTCCGGAAGATCTCCACCAGGTTCGCGATCTCCCCCCGCGTACCCGGCTCGCAACGCACGCGGATCAGGGCCAGGTCTCGGTCCACGGTGGGCAGATGGGTCACGTCCGTGACCTCCGCCACCGGCACCAGCTTGCGCAGGTTGGCCGCCACCAGGTGGGCGGGGGCCCGCGCCGTGTCCACCACGATCGTCATCCGGGAGAAGTCGGGGGCCTCGCTGCCCCCCACGGTCAGGCTCTCGATGTTGAAGGCCCGCCTCCGGAAGAGGCTGGCCACCCGGTTCAGGACCCCCGGCTGGTCCTGCACCCGCGCCACCAGGGTGTGCTTCATGCCTGCGCCTCCTGGGCCTCCACCACCGCCTCCGCGGGGCGGCGGATCATGGCGTGGAGGTCGGCGCCCGAGGGCACCATGGGGTAGACCACGTCCTCCTGCTCGACCCGGAACTCGATGAGGGCGGGCCCGGGCGTGTTGCGGGCCGCCTCCACCGCGGGGACCACGTCCGCGCGGCGGTTCACCCGGCGGGCGGGGATGCCGTAGGCGGAGGCCAAGACCACGAAGTCGGGGGAGAGCATCGGGGTGGCCGCGTAGCGGCGGGCGTAGAAGAACTCCTGCCACTGGCGGACCATGCCCAGGAAGCCGTTGTTCACGACCGCGATCTTGATGTCCAGCTTCTCCTGCTGGAGGGTGGCGAGCTCGCACTGGGTCATCTGGAACCCGCCGTCCCCCGCGATCACCCAGACCTCGGCCTCCGGACGGGCCATCTTGGCCCCGATGGCGGCGGGAAGGGCGAAGCCCATGGTGCCGAGCCCGCCCGAGGTGATGAGGGTGCGGGGCTTCTCGTGGTGGTAGTACTGGGCCTCCCACATCTGGTGCTGGCCCACGTCGGTCACGACCACGGCCCCGCCGCCCGTGGCCTCCCAGAGGTCGTTGATCACGTGGGCCGCGAACAACCGGCCCCCGTCCGGCTGGTGCAGGATGTCGCGGGCGTGGGTCTCGGCGCGGCCGGCGTCGATCTCGCGCCGCCAGTCCGGGTGCCGCTTCTCGGAGAGGAGGGGGAGGAGGCCGGCCAGGGCCGCCCGGAGGTCGGCCGCGATCTGGACGTCCACGGCCACGTTCTTGCCGATCTCGGAGGGATCGATCTCCACGTGGACCTTCTTCGCTTCCGGGGCGTAGGTCTTGAGGTTCCCGGTGACGCGGTCGTCGAAGCGCATCCCGAAGGCGAGCAGAAGGTCCGCCCGCTGGATGGCCTGGTTCACGAAGGCCTCGCCGTGCATGCCCATCATGCCCAGGGCCAGGGGGTGGCTGGCCGGGAAGCCGCCCAGCCCGAGCAGGGTCGAGGCCACGGGGGTGTCCGTCTTCTCCGCGAACTCCCGGAGGAGGTCGGAGGCGCCCGACCGGATGACGCCCGCCCCGGCCAGGATCAGGGGCCGCTTGGCCCCCGCCACCAGCTCCGCCGCACGGGTGAGGTCGGCGGCCCGGGGCGGGGAGGGCTCGTGGCCGTTCAGGGGCGGCGGCGCCGCCGGCCATTCGAACTCCGTGCGCGCCTGCTGCACGTCCTTGCAGATGTCGACCAGGACCGGTCCCGGGCGGCCGCTCCGCGCGATGTGGAAGGCCTCGCGCAGCGTGCGGGCCAGGGTCGTGACGTCGGTGACGAGGGCGTTGTGCTTGGTGATGGGGAGGGTGATTCCGGTCACGTCCGTCTCCTGGAAGGCGTCGCTGCCGAGAAGGAGCGACGAGACCTGTCCGGTGATGAAGACGGTGGGGATGGAGTCGAGCATGGCGGTGGCGATGCCGGTGGTCAGGTTCGTGGCGCCGGGGCCGGAGGTGGCCACCGCCACCCCCACCCGTCCGCTGGCCCGGGCGTAGCCGTCCGCCATGTGGGCCGCCCCCTGCTCGTGCCGGACGAGGACGTGGCGTATGGAGGGGTAGTCGAGCATGGCGTCGTAGGCGGGGAGGATGGCCCCGCCCGGATAGCCAAAGACCGTGGTGACGCCCTCCTTGACCAGACATTCCCAGAGAATCTGCGCCCCGGTCAGAATCACCGCTTTGCCTCCCCGGCTCCCAAAAAAAGAACCCCAAAAAGCAAAACCCCCGAGGTTTGCTTCCTCGGGGGTTCTGATCGATCTCGACTTGGCTCTTGGCCTAGATCACCGAACCCCCGTGCGGTCGAATGGAAATCAGTACCAGCAGTCGCAGGGACAGTCGTACCGCGACCAAGGTGGGTTCGGCGACGGCGAGCTGGGTCATCGAGAGCATACGAACGGTCGGCAGCTTAGACGGGATGCCGGCGGCTGTCAAGGGCCGGCCTGAGTTTTTTGCAAGTTTGAAGGAGGAACCGCCGAGGGGGTTCCCAAAAATTGACCTGCCATATGGCAAACAGTATAGTGCCAAATGGCGGAGGGCGGAATGGAACCACGTGCGGAGAGAAAGGCAGTTGCGGAGCCTAAAGGGGTCGATGCGTACGGTGAGGCCGCGAGGGGCGGGCACCTGGACTCATACTGGTACGTGTCGCTGTTGGGGCTCCGATTGCAGGACCCCATCCGGATACTGAGGCGCGTGGAGCAAGGTCTCGAGTTCCGGGCCCTCGAACGATTCCAGAGGAACACCCGATTCTCGACCAGCGAACTGGCGGAACTCGTCGCCATCACATTGCGGACGCTCCATCGCCGCAAGGAACAGGGGCGGCTGGAGCCAGACGAATCCGATCGACTACTTCGGGCATCGAGAGTCTTCGGAAAGGCTCTGCAACTCTTCGAAGGCGACGCCGACGCTGCCCGGCGCTGGTTCTCGACGCCCGCGAAGGCTCTGGGGGGCGAACGGCCGATAACACTCGCGAGAACGGATCTGGGGTCGAACGAAGTGGAAGCGCTGATCGATCGGCTCGAACAGGGAGTTCTCACTTAGTGCTGGGCGCCTGGCGTCTCACGAAGACGAAGTACTTGAGCACGGCGTGGGACGGTGAGGGAGCGAAACGAAGCGGCGGTCGCTGGAACAACAGCGGCACGACGGTGGTGTACACCTCCGCTACACTTTCGCTGGCGCTCGTTGAGATTCTTGTCCATGTGACGAGCGGGCTTCTTGCCGCCTACACGGCAGTGCCGATCGAGCTCGAGGAGTCCTTAGTCACAACTCTGGAAGACAAAGACTTGCCAGCCAATTGGAAGGACGATCCGCCTCCAGCCGCTACGCGGGCAATCGGCGACGACTGGGTGCTGGCGGGCAAGAGTGCGGCTCTGAGGGTTCCCAGTGTCGTGGTTCCGGTTGAATTCAACTACCTACTCAACCCCAGGCACTCGGACTTCGGCAGGGTGAGCGTCGGCGTTGCCATGCCCTTCCCGTTTGATCCGAGACTTCGGTAAGGGGCGGCCAGAGGCCTCAGTCCGTCACCGCGCCCAGGCTCGCGCTGGAGACGAGCCGGGCATACTTGGCGAGGACCCCCTTCCGGTAGCGCGGCGGGGGGAGCGACCAGGCCGCGCGGCGGCGGGCGAGCTCCGACTCCTCCACGTCCACGCTCAGCCGGCGCGCCTCGGCGTCGATGGTGACGAGATCCCCCTCCCGGACCAGGGCGATCGCGCCTCCCACCGCCGCTTCTGGAGACACGTGGCCGACCACCATGCCGTGGGTGGCCCCGGAGAAGCGGCCGTCGGTGATGAGCCCGACCGAGTCGCCGAGGCCCGCGCCCACGATGGCGGAGGTGGGGCTGAGCATCTCGCGCATGCCGGGGCCCCCCCGCGGGCCCTCGTAGCGGATCACGATCACGTCCCCCGCGCGGATGCGGCCGGCCAGGGTCGCCTCCATGCAGGCCTCCTCGGAGTCGAACACCCGGGCGGGGCCGGTGATCTTCGTGGCTTTGAGGCCCGTGATCTTGGCCACCG
Organism: Vicinamibacteria bacterium; assembly: GCA_035566715.1. Lineage (GTDB taxonomy): Bacteria > Acidobacteriota > Vicinamibacteria > Fen-336 > Fen-336 > DATMML01. Next base: position 1,496 of record DATMQU010000480.1, on the reverse strand, counting down.
CCCCTTCCGTGGCCAGGTTGCCGCGCAGGATGGCCAGATGCCCCTGGGCGTGGAGCGGGCGCTCCCAGGGCCGGATCACGTCCTGATCCGCCCGCGGCGTCGCGGGCACGTCCTTGAGCTGCTCGGCCACGGTGCGGCCGGTGATGGTGAGGGCGTCCCCGTGGAGCCGGCCGTGGGCGAGCAGCATCTTCATGACCTGGGGGATGCCCCCCGCCCGGTGCAGGTCGGTGGCCACGTAGCGGCCGGTGGGCTTGAGGTCGCAGAGCACGGGCACCCGCTCGCGCACGGTCTCGAAGTCGTCGAGGTCGAGCGGGACCTCCGCGGCGTGGGCGATGGCCAGGAGGTGCAGGACGGCGTTGGTGGATCCCCCCACCGCCATCACCACCGAGATCGCGTTCTCGAAGGCGGCGCGGGTCAGGATCTGGCGGGGGGAGAGGCTGCGGCGGATGGCCGCGGCCAGCACCGCTCCCGACTCGGCCGCGCTCTCCGCCGTCTCCGGGTCCTCCGCGGCCATGGTGGAGGAATACATCAGGCTCATGCCCAGGGCCTCGATGGCGGAGGACATGGTGTTGGCGGTGAACATGCCGCCGCAGGAGCCCGCCCCCGGGCAGGCCTTGCTCTCCACCTCCTTCAGCGTGGCGAGGTCGAGCTTGCCCGCCGCCTGCGCGCCCACCGCCTCGAATACGCTGCCGATCGTGAGGTCCTGCCCCGCGTGGTGGCCGGGCTTGATCGTCCCCCCGTAGACGAAGATGGCGGGGATGTCCATGCGGGCGATGGCAATCATGGCCCCCGGCATGTTCTTGTCGCAGCCGCCGACGGCCAGGACCCCGTCCATGGTCTCGCCCTGGCAGGCCGTCTCGATGGAGTCCGCGATGACCTCGCGGGAGACCAGCGAGTACTTCATCCCCTCCGTGCCCATGGAGATGCCGTCGCTCACGGTGATGGTCCCGAAGACCTGGGGCATGGTCCCCGCCTGGCGCAGGGCGGCCTCCGCCCGCGCGGCGAGGGTGTTGAGCCCGAGGTTGCAGGGGGTGATGGTGCTGAAGGCGTTGGCGATACCCACGATCGGCTTGCCGAAGTCGCCGTCCCCGAACCCCACTGCGCGCAGCATGGCCCGGCTGGGCGCGCGCAGCACGCCTTCCGTCACGATCCGGCTCCTCCAGTGGTCGGTCATGGAATCCCCCGCGCCAATGAGAGGGGGGAGTTTACCAAAGCCCGGGGTCCCCGGGCCTCAGGGGGTGGGGGCGACCCAGGCCGTAGAGCGGGGTGCGTGCCTCTCCGCCGGCCGAGGGAACTCCACGATCCGGGCCGGGGCCGCGGCTCGCCAGGGGAGCGGTCGGGAGAGGCCCGCGGTCGCGTTGGGAGCGACCCGTCGGAAAAGGGACTTCATCTCGGTCCAGTTGTCGAGGATGTGCCGGGCGCGGTCGCTGCCCGTGAGTTCCCGGTGGCACTCGATCCCTTCCCGCAGCCAGTCCTCGTCCTCGACCGGGAGGGGG
>DATMQU010000479.1:0-2241 GCA_035566715.1 Vicinamibacteria bacterium | reverse complement strand
GGCTCGGGCCCCGCTGAGCATCTCGTAGAGGACCGCTCCGACGGCAAAGATGTCGGAGCGAGCGTCGGCCGGACGGCCGCGGGCCTGCTCGGGGGCCATGTAGCCGCAAGTGCCGACGAGGAGGCCCGGCTCGGTGGGCGTGCGGGCGTGGCTGTCGTCGCCGAAGGACCCCAAGCCGCGTGGGCCCAGCTTCGCCAGGCCAAAGTCCAGGATCTTGAGGTGTCCGCTCCGCGTCAGGAAGATGTTGTCGGGCTTGAGATCGCGGTGGACGATGCCCCGCGCGTGCACGGCCGCGAGCCCCTCACAGATCTGGATGCCGTAGTCGACAGCCTTGGAAACCGGCACGGGCCCGCTGTCCAGCCGCTGGCGGAGCGTCTGTCCCTCCAGCAGTTCGAAGACGGCGTAGTCGACGCCATCCTGGGAGCCGACATCGTGCAGGGCGAGCACGTTCGCGTGGCTGAGGCCGGCGACGATACGTGCCTCCTCCTCGAAACGCTGCAGTCGGTCGGGATCGCGGCCACGGCGACCGGACAGAACCTTGACCGCGACCGCGCGGCCGAGGCGGGTATCGACGGCGCGGTATACCTCGCCCATGCCTCCCGCACCCAGGGAGGAATCGACTCGATAAGGGCCTAGACGGTGGCCGGATGCCAGGAGTGGCTCGTTCATGGGGTCAACCACCTCCTGACGGCAACCTACGGCGGCGATGGCCCGGATGGCCTGCCCGATTCGGCCAGTGGTGGGGGAGCGTCGGCGGGCGGTGGTTCCACCACCCACCGATCCCGACCCCCGGTTCACCGAATTGAACGTGCAGACCCGGGTCATCCGCCTGTATCTTGTGCGTGAGAGGTGGTGGACATGGTGGAGGGGACGGGGGCAAGGGCACAGGCTCGCCGGCAAGAGCGGGTGGCCAAGCTAGTCTGGGGAAGCCTCTTCGTCGTGATGGGGGTACTCTTCACCCTGCACGACATGGGGCGAATCGACCTTGGCGAGCCCACGCACCAGTTCGACCCCAAGCACGCCGTCGACGGCGACTTTAAAAGCCGCTGGTCGTCGGCATTCAGCGATCCACAGTGGCTGACCGTGGATCTTGGGGTCGCCACTCCCCTGAGCCGGATCCGGCTCTTCTGGGAGGCGGCCTATGCAAGGGACTACGAGCTGCAGGTCTCGAGCGACGGCCTGAATTGGAGGACGGCCCGCCGAGTGACGAGCGCGGGGGGTGGGATCGAGGAGCAGGAGGTGGACGCGACGGGCCGTTACGTCCGCCTCATGGGCACCCATCGCGCCACGCCGTACGGCTATTCCCTCTGGGAGCTACAGGTGTTCGATTCCGGGGGGGCCCTCGTCTCCCAGGGGAAACCGGCCACGGCATCGTCGGAGGAGGGCCACGGCACGTTCCTGCTGTGGCTCCGGTTCTGGCCGCTCCTGATTCTGGCGACCGGCCTCCCACTTCTCCTGGCGCCCCGCGACGACACCGCGCAGGTGGTGGGCATGGTCATGACCGTAGCAGGGGCGTTCCTGCAGCTCCAGGGCCTCGGCTTCGTCTCCTGGGGGTTCCGGCAGACCTCGGCGATCATCCTGGTAGTGGTAGGCGTCGTGATCCTGCTGCAGTCGCTCCGGCGGCGCGAGAGGCCCGATGAGGGCGGGACGGGACCCTCGGGGGGCGCGTGGTGAGAACGGCCCTCTCTGCCAATACCGCGCGCAGCCGCACCGCGCTCGCCCTCGTCCTGATCGTCATTGGTGTGGTCCTCACCCTTGACAGCACAGGAGTCCTGGGCACGGGGGTCGGCAGGTGGTGGCCGCTGCTCTTCATAGGGGTGGGCATAGTCAAGGTACGGCAGCCGCGGGAGGACGGGCAGCGGGCGGCGGGCATGGCGTTCCTCCTCCTCGGGGGCCTTTTCCAGGTGATGAGTCTTCTGGCCTCCGGGTCTTCGTGGGCGCTGCTCATGGTGGCCTTGGGGTTGTTCCTGCTGAAACAGGGTGTCGAGGGGCCACGAACCGAGGCGATCTCGGAATCGCCCTACCTGGATGACATGGCTCTCATCGGCTACCTCAAACGCAGCCACCACGCGGTCGATTTCCGGGGCGGGTCCATCACCGCCGTCATGGGGGGTGTGGAGATCGACCTTCGGAAAGTGACTGTGACGAGCGGTACCGCTTACCTCGATGTGTTTGCTTTCTGGGGGGGGATCGAAATCAAGGTTCCCTCCGGGTGGAGGGTGGACGCAAGCGTCGCCCCCG
>DATMQU010000478.1:0-5195 GCA_035566715.1 Vicinamibacteria bacterium | reverse complement strand
CACCCCGGAGAAGGAGATCGCTCTGCCAGGGCAGGCTGCGGGGCTCCGACGCCCGGCGCAACCTCAGCAGTGTCGTTGGCGGGAGGGTAATGCTTGTGGACGGCAGGGTGATCGTGGTCGGAATGGTCACGGTCGTGGGCGGTAGCGTGATCGTGGTCGGTATGGTGACCGTCGTGGGTGGCAGCGTGATCGTGGTCGGAATGGTCACGGTCGTGGGCGGTAGCGTGATCGTGGTCGGTATGGTTACCGTCGTGGGCGGCAGCGTGATCGTGGTCGGAATGGTCACGGTCGTGGGCGGCAGGGTGATCGGCAGGGTGATCGTGGTCGGAATGGTCACCGTCGTGGGCGGCAAGGTAATCGTGATTGGGGGAAGAGTGATGCTTGTCGGCGGCGGCAGGAGGGTGGTGGTCGTCGTCGCCCCCGGACGCGTCGTGGGCGTAGGCCCTGGCACGGTTGTTTGCGGAGGGTCGGTAGCAGGCGGGCGCGTGGTAGCGGAGCCACCCCCTCCCCCGACGGCCACCGCGCCCCCTACCGCCGCTACCGCGCCGCCGACGACAGCCGCCGTAGTAACGGCGGCGGAAGTTCCGACCCCGAGGATCCCCGCGGCCGCGAAACCGCTCGGCACGACGGCGGCGCCGCCAACTGTGACGGCCGCCTTCTTCAGGAAGGGGGCGCAGCCGTCGTCGGTCGGCACGACGGCCGGATCATAGACCGGGGACTGTACAGCCTTGAAGGACTTGTCGACGACCTCGATATAGTAGTCGAACTTTTGGAGCTGGCTCGTGGGCTTGGGGAGGATTGCGGAGTAGCACTCGCTCGCGGCCGACATCTCCACGTAATACCAGTCCGAGCCCCGGCCGCGAAAATAGACGCGCGCACTGCCCACCTCAACGGCAGGCTCAAAGCACGCCTCTAAGCGCGGGTAGCCCTTGGCCACAATGCAGTGAACGGGCGTGTGCTCGATGACCATCGAGTCGGCGGCACACAGCGCCGCCGGCATGAGCGCGGCGAGGGTCGCCGCGAGCGGTCGCCCAGCGGAGGGAAACAACAAGCAAATCCGCCCCTGGTTTCAAGCTAAGCGCGTCGGGGGCTCGATGCAAGTCAACCGAAGCGGTCCCCTCACACCGAATTCTTCCCCCGAGGGATGTCGTTGGTTAGGTGCAAACCACTAGCCATCAATGCGTTACGTGGCGTGGTCCGTACGCGGTGCTCTTGCCCGGATGGGAGACGCTGGCAGAAAAGCAGGCTTTCCCCTACGACGAATTCCTCCTTTCCCCTATGCTCTTTTGGGGCTATTCGATGGTCAGGATTGCGCGGGCCGGCTCCGGCGCCCCCAGCGTGACGGCCAGAGCCCCCGGCGATGCCCCCCCTACCGTAAGGCGGAATTGGCCGGGGCCGACGGTCTCGTTCCCGGCCTCATCCACCACCGTGAGCAACGCGGGCTCGATCGAAAACTCCACGGTCGTGGCGGCACCGGGGGCCAAGCTCACGCGCTTGACGGCCTTTAGGGCTGCCAAGGGCACGCGACCAGAAGCCGAGAGGGGGGTCACATACAGCTGCACCACTTCGTCGGCCGCCATGGCGCCCGCGTTCGTCACGCGCACGCGGGCGGAGACCTTCTCGCCGCGGCTCGCCTGGGGCCTCGAGAGGTCGAGCGGACCGTAACCGAAGCGGGTGTAGCTCAGGCCGAAGCCGAACGGGTAGAGTGGCTTCGCCGTCATGTAGCGGTAGGTCCGCCCGACCATCGAGTAATCTTCGAAGGGCGGGAGCTGGTCCACCGATCTCGGGAACGTGATCGGCAGGCGCCCCGAGGGAGCCACGTCCCCGAACAGCACGTCGGCTACCGCGCGTCCACCCTCTTGCCCGGGGTACCAGACGAAGAGGACTGCGTCCGCCATCTCGTCGACCTCGGGGCTCGCGATCGGGCTGCCACCCATCATCACCACGACGAGCTTCTTCGCCGCCACCCGCAAGGCGCGCAGGAACTCCACCTGATTGGGGGGCAGCCGCAGGTCCAGGCGGTCGCCCCTCGTCGGCGAGGCGATGGCCGCCCCCTCTTCGCCCTCGATCAGGTTCGAGATGCCCATCACCGCGATCGTTGCGTCCGCTTCCTGGGCGTACCGGTAGGAGCCGGGCGAGAACGGGTCCGCATTGGGCCGATCGGGCAGGCAGCCGGGGCGGAACTCCACGGAAGTGGCCGCCGACACCTTCCCCACAATCCCCTGGAGCACGGTCGCCATGTCCTCATTCACGCCGTAGTAGTTCCCGAGCAGCACCGCCGCATCGGCCGCGTAGGGGCCGGTCACGAACACCTTGCGAACGTCCTTCCGCAAGGGCAGGGCGGCGTCCCTGTTCTTGAGCAGCACCAGGGATTTCACCGCGGCCTCGCGGGCCAGCCGGCGATGCTCGGGGGAGGCGATCGCGCTCTCCGGCACCCGCGCAAACACCTGGCGGTCCTCGGGGTCGAAGAACCCGAGCCGGAACTTCGTGCGCAGAAGATGAACGAGGGCCGCATCCACCTGCTCCTCGGTCACCAGGCCTCTCTGAACCGCTTCCCTCAACGGGCTGTAGTCCGTGCAAGCCAGATCCGTCCCCCGGCGCAAGGCGAGGGCCGCCGATTCCGCCGGATCCTTCGTGACCTTGTGGTTCTTGTCGAAGTCGGGGATGGCTCCGCAGTCCGACACCACGTGCCCCTTGAAGCTCCAACGGCCCCTCAGGGTGTCGACGAGAAGGGCCTGGCTGCCACAGCAGGGCTCCCCGTTGGTGCGGTTGTACGCGCACATCACGGCTTCCACCCCCGCCTCCACGAGTGCCTTGAAGGCGGGCAAATAGGTCTCGTTCATGTCCTGCGGGCCGGCCACGGCATTGAAGGAGTGCCGCTCACCCTCCGGCCCGCTGTGCACGGCGAAGTGCTTCGCGCAGGCTGCGGCCTTGATCCGGTCGGGATCCGGCCCCTGGAGCCCTTTGACGAAGGCCACGCCCATGGCGGCAGTGAGGAAAGGATCCTCGCCGTAGGTCTCCTGCCCGCGCCCCCAGCGGGGATCGCGGAAAATATTTATGTTCGGGGTCCAGAAGGTCAGGCCGTGGTAGCGGTCCCGATACCCGGCCCGCACCGCAGCGTGGTGCTTGGCCCGAGCCTCGTCCGCGATCGCTTCCGCCACCCGGCCCATGAGCTCAGTGTCGAAGGTGGCGGCAAGGCCGATGGCTTGCGGGAAAACGGTAGCGCGCCCGCCACGGGCCACACCGTGCAGGCTCTCGTTCCACCAGTCGTACGCCGGCACGTTCAGGCGGGGAATGGCAGGGGCGCTGCTGCTCAGCTGCCCGATCTTCTCCTCGAGCGTCATCCGGGAGACAAGGTCCTTGATCCGGACCTCGATCGGTCGGTCGGGATCCAGATACGGCGCCTGCTCCCCCGCAGCCGCCGGCAGGGCCAATGCCCCCGCGCAAACGACCAACGAGGCAACTCTGCGAAGCATGGTCCTCCTCCTGGCGTGTCAGAACGCGCGGAGAATATTGTAGGCTTGACATACCCGCAATGGAGGCTCGATGAGGGGCTGCGGGCGCCGGACACAGAGGGCGGGACGCCCCTGCACTCAAACGAGGTTTGACAATGAAAGCTGTCGTCGTCCACGAATTCGGCGGGCCTGAGGTTCTGAAGCTCGAGGACGTGCCCACACCCCGCCCAGGCGCGGGACAGGTGCTTGTCCGCATTCGCGCGGCAGGCGTGAACCCCTACGACACGTACATGCGCAGTGGCACCTACGCCGTCAAGCCGCCGTTGCCCTACACGCCGGGCTCCGATGGGGCTGGCGACGTCGAGGCGGTCGGCGAGAGGGTGAGCCGGGTGAAACCGGGCGATCGCGTTTACACCGCGAAGACGTTAACCGGGGCGTACGCAGAGTATGCGCTGACCTTGGAAAGCCAAGTTCATCCCCTCCCCTCGAAGATCACTTACGCCCAGGGCGCGGGTATTTGGGTGCCGTATGGCACGGCATTTCATGCGTTGCGTCAGGTCTCCCGTGCGCGCGCCGGAGAAACACTCCTCGTTCACGGCGCCAGCGGTGGGGTTGGGATCGCTGCCGTCCAGATCGGACGGGCCCTGGGCATGACCGTCGTCGGCACAGCGGGCACCGAGAAGGGCCTGGAGCTGTGCAAGCGCGAGGGCGCCCACCACGCTTTCGACCATACGAACTCGGCCTACCGAGATCACATTCTGAAGGTGACGGATGGGCTGGGTGTCGACGTCATCCTGGAAATGCTCGCCAATGTGAACTTGGGTCATGACCTGAAGATGCTCGCTCCTCAGGGCCGGGTGGTGGTCATTGGCAGTCGCGGTGACGTGAGCATCTCGCCGCGCGACCTCATGAGCCGTCGTGCCTCCATCCACGCCTTTACGCTATGGGGAGTCCCCGAGGCCGACGAAAAGGAGATTCACGCCGGCCTGATCGCGGGGCTAGAGAACAACACCCTCCGGCCCGTGGTCGGGAAAGATTTGCCGCTCGCCGAGGCCGCCCGCGCTCACAAAGAGATACTCCAGCCCGGCGCCCACGGCAAGATTGTTCTCGTTCCGTAAGGACCCGCCGGGTACGACTCCCGCTACACTCCCCAAGGTCACGGTGAGTGCCGCACCACCATCTCGGAGTAAGTGCCTGCCCTTACTTACACTTATGAGCATCGGCCTAAAGGCCTGCAGGGCGGTTCAGCGACCCTCCGGCACGCCCCTCGACATCGCGCAACCTTCCAGTTGCATTCAGATTGGAGCTTGTGCTATTGTGCAACTTGGAGGTTGCATATGACCGAGACCGACCGTATTCAAAAGCAGATCCTGCTGCGAGCCCCCCGCGGGCGGGTGTGGCGAGCGCTCACCGACCACCGGGAATTCGGGAGCTGGTTCGGCATGAGATACGACGGCCCGTTCACGCCGGGCGCCAAGATTAGGGCGACGATCGTGCCCACGACGGTCGATGCCGAGGTGGCCCGGCGCCAACAAAAGGTCGAAGGCACGTCCTTCGACATAATGATCGATCGTATGGAGCCTGAACGGGTGTTCTCCTTCCGGTGGCACCCGGGCGCAGTTGACCCGAGCGTCGACTACTCGTCGGAGCCGACAACGCTCGTCATCTTCGAGTTGAAGGAGGCACCGGACGGAGTCCTCCTGACCGTCACCGAATCGGGCTTCGATCGGATCCCCCTTG
>DATMQU010000477.1:0-7575 GCA_035566715.1 Vicinamibacteria bacterium | reverse complement strand
GCGGGCGGTAGTCCGTGCCCCAGAGCCAGCAGTGGAACCCGCCCGCCTTGTACTTCGGGCCGATCGCGACCTGGCGTACCTCTCCCCCACCTGGACTCTCAGCATCCTCGGTCACGCTGGTTGCCACCGCCAGGGGGGCGGCGGGGAGAAGGGCCAGCAGGGCGAGAAGACCGCGAACGGCGGCCACTCCCAGTGAGCTTAGCTGCCTAGGACGAGAACCGGTAGGTTTCGCTTGCCCCAAGGCGAGGCGGTCCCCATTTCTTGTCTGCGAGTTCGGCACGATTCTCCAGGCTCCTCTGCATCGCCTCAATTGCTGGGCGGCGGCGGCGGCTTTTCCGTTCCGGTGTACGAGAAGTCGACCTTCACCGACCCGGTGGCCGTCACGTCAACAGGCTGGGTCAGAGCGCCGAAGCGCTCGTGCCAGGCCTCGAGCGTGTAGTGCCCGGGCGGGACGCCCGCGAGATGGAAGGCGCCGTCGTCTCCCGTCACCGCGAAGTACGGATGGCTGACCACGCCGACCGCGCCCGCCATCCAGGGGTGCACGTCGCACCTTAGGTACAGCACTCCCTCGCTCTTGAGCGTGTAGTCGTACTTCAAGCCCGCGCGCGGCTGGCCCACGTTGAAGGTGTCGCCGCCGTGGCTGTGAATGTTGTGGAGCGTGTTGTCGCTGTTGACGATCTCTAGCTTCTGGCCGACCCGGGCGGCCGAGACTCGAGGCTGGTAGACGCAGTTCTTCTGCTCGACCACGACGGGCTCGCTAGGGGGGGGTGGCGCCCCGGCGAGCGACCCGGTCAAGTGGACGAATACGTTCTTCAGCGTCCCGTTGGGATTGACGAGGACCGAGTCCTGAGTCACCCGCTTGCCGGCGTTGGCTTGGAGGCAGTTCGGGTCGGCGCCCATGCGGATGAGCGCGTTGGGAGGAGCCGTGCCGGTGAACTTGACCGTCCCGTCAATGCCGCCTCCGGGGCCGGCCGCCGACGCCGGCCGATGTTGCTGGATGAGAAACCCCACCAAACCGACTACAGTCGTGATGATGAGGGCTCGGGCAGCCTCTCGGGACATAGGGTCCTCCTCTACTGGTCTGGGCCGAGATCACCTCGGCTCCTTGCTCGAACGTATTGATAGATCGAAGCTATCTGCCGCTCGCTGAGCGTCCCGCGCAGGGGGGGCATGCCGTTCTTCGCCCGCCCGTTGAGCACGATGTATTCGAACCCGGCGTACTGGAAGCGGCGCACGGAACGGAGCAGGTCCACGGGCGCAAGCGCACCCGTCTGGGCTAAGGCGTGCGGGCCGTGGCACCGCGCGCACTGGTTCGCATAGAGCGCCGCTCCTTGCCGGGCCTCCTCAGGGTCGCGAATCGGTGGCGGCCGTCCTATGAGCCTTCGGATGTCAGCCGGGACGAACAGCTCCGCGGGGACGACGCCGTTCGCCTCGATCAGGCCGGCAAGATTCATCGCGCAGGGGTCGGGCGCGCCCGGGGAAGGGGCTGAGAACGGGGCCGGTGGCGGCTCCGGACCGCCGACGTTCAGCATCCGGAGCGTTCCCGCCGGGTCGAGGCGATCGATGCCGAGGGCGGCCAGGGGTGCCCAGAGGACGGCGGCACTCGCCCGGCCGCCGAGAAGGTCGGCGATGGGCTTCGTCAGGTTCTCTCCGTCGAGCGGGTAGGACCGCGATTTCAGGCCTTTCGCCTGGACAATTGCGGCGCCCGCGGGTCCGGCCTGGACGGCGATCTCGACGGTCTTCAGAGCGGGCGCGTCGAGCGACGTGACATCCGCGCCCACTCCGGCCGCTAGGACCAGAACGTAGGTGGAGCCATAGCGGGGCACGGCAGAAAGGGTCGCGGCGATCTGGTCGACGGATCCGGTAACGCCTTGGCACGCCTCGCCCGACGGGGCGTCCTGGACGCTGGCCTTAAGCGTCGGGTGCGGCGCCATCACAACCGCGAGGAGCAGAAGCGCCACGCCCACGTGCCGCTGGCGGTCGAAAGCCACGATCACATCCCCACTCGGAGCCGCACGTAGGCGACGCTCGTGTGGTAGGGCCATGGCAGCATGCCCCCCATCAGAAGGCCCGAGGTCGCGACGGGGAGACCCAAGAACGAGGGGCTGGCCGGCGTGTAGGTGAAACCGGAGTAGTTGTAGTCGTCGATACGATACTTTTCGAAGACGTAGCCCGCCGCCAATGAGGCACGCTTGTCGATCGTCCACTCCAGGTCAGCGTTCAGATTATGGAAGTCGACGTTGTCGACGGTGTCGAAGGATACGGGCACAAAGGGGTTTACGTCGTTGGCCGGCGTGCCCAGCGGACTCGATAGCCCGATCCGGCCTCGAGTGCGCGAGAAGGAGTAGCTGACGTTGAGGCGGAGGACTTTCGGTATGAGTCGAGCTTCTGCGCCCAGCCCGACGGTGTGGTAGCGATCGAGGGGCTCGGCGGCCCAGTTGCTGTTGGAGGCGAGTCCCGTCTCAGAGAGGTACGGGTCGCTGATGCCGGCCGGGGTCCATTGCCGGCCGGCCATCTCATAACGGAATTTCTCGAACGTGTAGGCGGCGTACACCGACAGGCGGTCGGTCAGCACGTAGCTGACGTCGACACCGTATTCGTCGCGTCGGGCGAGACTCAGACCGGCAAAGGAGGAGGGGTAGTCGTCCTTCCCGTACAGGACCGAGGAAGAGAGGGTGAGGCGGTCGCTAGGAGTCACCGTAACGACCGCCTGACCCTGGTTCGTCCTCCGCTCCGCCTCGTCGAACTTGCGGAGGTAGGGCAGTACCCCGGCCCCGGGGATCGTCTCTCCGTGGGCGACGTAGGACTGGCTGCCAAGGTAGGGGGCAGTGTCCCGGCGGATGTACTCGTACGACCCTCGCAGCTCGAGCCAGGCCAATGGCTTCAGATCGAGGGATGTCTTCAGGTGGTGGTCATTCATCCAGGCCACCTCGCGGAAGCTGCGGTCCATGCGCTCGAAGGTATAAGAACCTCCTAGGCGCACCTTCTCGTTGAGGTCCCATGCCGCGGTCAGGCTAGCGGTGTGCTTGTCGTAAGCGATCGGCAGGGGGCCGAAAAAGGCGGAGGGGTTGCCCGGAACACGCCACTCGGCATCCTCTCGGACGAGGCCCGGGATCCGGAAGGGTGCGCTCTGGTTGTCGAGGTTGTAGAAACGGTACTGCGCGGTCAGGCTCAGATCCTGGAGCGGCTTCGAGCTCACGCGCACCTGCAGGTTCTCGGTATTAATCGCCGCGTTGGCGGTCCGGGCGGGCAGGTTGGCGGGATCGGCCGCGTTGAAGGGCGCCGTCCCGCCTTCGGTGCCGGGGTTGGAGAAGGCACCCGCCACAATCGCGCTGTTCGTGGTGAATGGGAGCAGAGGCTCGTCCTGCCGCAGAAAGCTGGCCGAGAAGAGGGCCGAGATCGACGTCCCGTAGGGGAGCCGGCTCACGACCAGGGTGCCGTCGATGGAGTGGCTCGAGTTGCTGGGATAGAGGGCGGACCGGCCGGTGGCCGGCCCCGCCTGGTAGCTGGAGATGAAGGCCGGCAATCCCAGGAGCGGGTCCGTGCTGTCCGTGAGGCGGAAGGGATTGTCGAACGTGAGGGAGGGATTGTGCTCGTCGAATCGCGAGAAGCGGTAGGCGATCGTGGCCTGGATCCGGCTTTCCGGCCGCGCATACTCGGCGCTCACCCGGGCGTCGGTCGTGTCGTAATTTACCGGCCAGGGGACCTCCACGAAGTTGGCGAAGCCGAACGACTCGGAGAACGGGCGTACGCCATTGCGCGCCTCGTTGCTACCTTGTGCGCGGATGGTTATGGGGTAGGTGGACAGCAGCGTGACTTCGCCGCCCACCTTCTTTCGCTGCAGTCCGAGGTCGACGTCGTGGCCGGAACCGGCCACGTAGTCCGCCAGCTTCTTGAGGGCATCCGCCTCTGACGAAGAGCCCTGGAGGTCAGCCCGTATCCGGTCGCTGATGGTTAGAGTCGCCGTGCCCACGCCGCTGAAGAGGGAGCGCGCGCCGAAGGCGTAGTTGTGGGGCGTCTCGTCGTAGAGGAGCTTCAAGGCAAGGGCGCCCGCGCGTCCCCCCTCAAGGGTCAGATCCTGGTCCGCGAGCCCAAGGTGGCGTCCGACCAGGTCCAAGTACGCGTCGTCGTGCCGAGCGTGAGCCTCGAGCCCGGCGTTGACGCCCTCCCGTAAGTCGCGGAACTCCTCGAACTTGGCAGAAACCGCGTTGCCCTCAACGCCGAAGAGGGAGGTCGACCGGTTCCAGATGCCGAGGGTTGTGAGGGACGCCTTGATCGAGATGTCCGGCCCAGAACGGACGTCACCAGTGAAGTCCGGGGTCTCGGGCGAGTAGAGCGGGAACAGCGCGGGCGGATGGAGTCCCGCGTTGGGCTGGAGCCGTGCGTCGATCCGCCGATTCGAATAGAGGCGCCAAGGCTGGGGCGCGGCGGGGGAGGGTGTCGGGGACGGAGACGGCACGGGGTCCGGTGCGGACGCTTGGGGCCCCGCGGCGGCAGTGATGGCGGCGGCAAGCCCGAGTGCGCCCGTGAGCAAGACTAGTTTTCTCATCGGTGGAACCACTTGCCGGAGGGTGAATTGCTGCCGTGGATCATCACGTGGCAGTTCGTGCAGCTGCGGTAGAGGAGCTGGCTGGCTGAACCGTACACGGTGCGCCCGCTGGCGCGGTCCTGGGGGCTGAGCGCATACAATCCCCCGGCATGCTGAGCGTTCGAGTGGCACCGCTGACAGAGTTGCGGCTTGCGGACGAGGAGCATCGGTTCGTGTGACGTGCCGTGCGGGTCGTGGCAGTTGAGACAGTTCTCTCGCACGGGTGGGTGCTCCCACAGGAAGGGGCCGCGCTTCTCGGTGTGGCACTCTAGGCACTTCTCGTTCACGGAATTCGCAGCGATCAGCTTGTCGGTCTGGGTCCCGTGGGGGTTGTGGCAGCTCGTGCAGACCATCTTCTCCTCGCGGATGGGATGGTGGGATGGCTTCATCAGGGCGGAGCGGATCTGCTGGTGGCACTGGGTGCAGAGCTGTGGCTGGGAGGGCTGAGCGAGGAGCTTGGCGTTTCCCCCATGGATCTGATGGCAGGTCGTGCACGCCATCTTTCGGTCCGCGTGCGTGCTGCCCGCCCAGAGGGCCACGGGGCCGCGGGTGTGGCATTCCAGGCAGACGGCGTTCTTGGCCTGGGGGGGCATGGCCGCGCCAAAGTTCCGCATGGCGCCGATGCCGCGCCCGCCTCCACCCGCAACGTGCGCGCTCCCGGGGCCGTGGCAGGTCTCGCACTCGAAGCGGGAGGCGGGAGTCCGCGGATCCCCCTTGAAGCTGTGGGGGCTGTTCTGGTAGCTCTCAAACCTGTTGAAATGGCACTGGGCGCAGACGGTAGAGCCCACGTACGTTCGCAGCTCTCCGGGCGGGGCGGGGCTGGGAGACGCACTGGGCGGTGTGGGCATGAGCACCGCTCCCTCGGGTGCCTGGGCGCAAACCCAGGCCACGCAGAGGGGTGCGAGGAGCCCGCCGATCACAAGCGCGTGAACTCTCATTACCGCCGGTCCCGCTTACCCGTCAGCAAGACACTTGCCAGCCGGATGTTACTGATTTGAAATCAGATCGCCCGTGACACCAGCGCCCGTATATCGGCAATTGCTGAAATGCAGTGCTGAGGGGTCGGCGTGGCCTGCTAGTCGCCGGCGACTCGTTCCCGCACCGCTGGGGCCACGTGGGTGCCAATCGCGTCGATGGCTCGCATGATCTTCGCGTGAGGTAGAGAGGCCGCGTTCATCTGAAAACTCATGCGGGAGATGCCCCCCAGCACTTCGTCGTATCGCAAGACCTTCTCTACGACTTCGTCCGGATCACCAATCAGCAGCGCCCCTTGGGGTCCTCTCTGAACGTCAAAGTCCGCACGCGTCACCGGAGGCCACCCGCGTTCTTTCCCGACGTCCGTGACCGCGCGAGCGTAACCGGGAAAGAAATCATCGGCGGCCTCACGTGTCGTCGCCGCCACATAGCCTAGAGCATGCACTCCGACCTTCAATCGATCGGGTGAGTGCCCGGATCGCCTACCAACCTCCCGGTAGAGGTCGATGAGCGACCGGAAGCGTCGCGGCTCACCGCCGATGATGGCGACCATCAAAGGAAGTCCAAGCGCTCCCGCGCGAGCGAAGGATTGTGGAGTTCCACCGACTCCAAGCCAAATGGGCAAGGGCTCCTGCACGGGTCTTGGGTAAACGCCCTGGCCGGTCAGAGCCGGCCGATGTCTGCCGGACCAATTGACGTGCTCGTTCTTGCGGATGTTCAGGAGCAGGTCGAGTTTCTCCGCGAAAAGCGAGTCGTAGTCCTCCAGTCGCAGGCCGAACAGCGGAAACGACTCGATGAACGAACCGCGGCCCACTACCATTTCGGCTCGGCCTTCCGAGAGAAGGTCGAGAGTTGCGAATTCCTGAAAGGTCCGTACAGGGTCAGCTGAGCTCAGGACCGTGACTGCGCTTGTGAGGCGTATGCGGTGCGTTCGTGTGGCCGCCGCGCCAAGAATGACCACCGGCGCAGAATCGAGGAACTCTCGGCGGTGGTGTTCGCCGACTCCGAATACATCCACGCCCACTTGATCCGCATGTTCGATCTGCTCGACTAGATTACGCAGGCGCTCCGACGCATTGACGACCTGGTCACTCTCGCCGAATGACGCAGCAAAGCTATCGATGCCGATCTGCATCTATCGGGTCACGATTGTCGTGTGTCCACGGGAGCAAGGGATAGTTGAGGCCAAACGCGCCCGGAGTGCCCGTCCTCACTGCCCTCGGGCGCGCTCGCCGCTTATCCAGTTCCGGATGTAGGGAGCGCAGTTCAGCAGCTCGATGCCCTCTTCTTCGCAGGCGATGAGGAAGCGAACGACCCCGACGTCCACGAGCGTCACCTCGTTCAAGTCGAGCAGGACCCGTGGGCGGTGCCTCCGGACGTGGGCCTGGAGTACGTCCAGATACTCCGACTCGATGCGACCGATGAGCCGGAGAGTGGCCGTCGGGCCGTCGAACGCCGTTTCGATCCTAAGCGTCACTGCGGGCACCCCCGCAATACGGGGGCGAGACAAGCAAGGGCCGCGCCATGGCTAACTCCGTGCTGCGATGGGCCTTTGGCTCCTGCCGTGCTGCCGATGGATCGGCAATTGCCGATCGGTGGGCGGGTCCGGGGTCCGGGCAAGACCTAGCGTGCTCGAAACGAGAGCTTGTCGATGTGCAGGGCCTTGATCTTCGACTCGAGCGTCTGGCGAGGAATGCCGAGCTTCGCCGCCGCGCCCGAGGGGCCGAAGATCCGCCCCTGAGACGCCGCGAGCGCTGCCTCGATCAACTCTTTCTCGCCCTCGGCGAGCGTTTTCACCGGGCGTGGCACTCGTTTGGAAGGCGGCTGTGCTTCCCCCTTGAGCCACGATTCGTCGATAGAAAACGTATCGCTATCGCACAACACCACCGCCCGCTCGATCACGTTCTGCAGCTCGCGCACGTTCCCTGGCCAGTCGTAGGCCTGAAACAGCGCGAGCGTCTGCTTCTTGATGTTACGGATGCTCTTCCCAGCCCTCGTGGCGTAACGCTCGA
>DATMQU010000476.1:0-10680 GCA_035566715.1 Vicinamibacteria bacterium | reverse complement strand
GCGGGCGGTAGTCCGTGCCCCAGAGCCAGCAGTGGAACCCGCCCGCCTTGTACTTCGGGCCGATCGCGACCTGGCGTACCTCTCCCCCACCTGGACTCTCAGCATCCTCGGTCACGCTGGTTGCCACCGCCAGGGGGGCGGGGAGAAGGGCCAGCAGGGCGAGAAGAAAGCGAGCGGCTCCCGCCTGGAATCCTGACCCTCGCCGAGCACGGGTATCGTTGGGCGTTATTTCCCTCGAGGCAGGGAGGACTTCCCTATTCTTTTCAGAAGAGTTCGACACAATTACCCCCGCCTCCCGGAGGCCTGAGATCGGATCTCGCCCACGGGAGAACTTGCCTGGGCCCTGATGGACGACTGCCTTCATGACTCCTCCTCGACTGCCTTCCCAGTCTTACTTGCAGAATCGCATGGCGACCGCAGAGGGATGTCTATTTTGCGCCTTGAAAAAACCCATGTTCGGAGGGTCCACCCAGCGCGACCGGCTTTGACGTCCCCACTGAATGTGAACACCCGACGCGGCCGCCGGCCCAGCCCTACGCCAACCCTGCCAAGAGTCCCTTAGTGTAGCCCACGGTCTCGGACAAACCGGGTAGCGGGTCATCCTGGTCCTTTTCGTACTCGAAGCTCAGCAGATGCGGATACCCGACTTGGAGCAAGGCGCGCAAGATGGCTCCGAGATCCAACACCCCCCGGCCGCTCTCCACAGTCTTGCCGTCGGGGGCGGTGCTGTCGATGTCCTTGATATGGAGATCATAAAGGCGCTCGCGGCATCGGCGTATGGCCTCCGCAGGGTCTACCTTCGCCCGCGCGGTGTGCCCGACATCAATGCACAGTCCGATCCGCCGATCGTACCGTTCCACGGCCTTCCACACGTCGTAGGGCGACGGGAACCGTTTGTCCTCCGGACCATGGTTGTGAATGGCCACACGGATATCAAACTCCTTCACCATGGCGTCGAGGATCGGCATCGAGTCTGGGTGGGGGCTGCACACTATGGTCGGCAGCCCCACGTCCCGCGCGTACTCGAAGGCGCGCCGCACGTTTGCGGCGTCGTTCTCCATCGTGATGTTGCCGCAGCTCAGGGGAGTGATGCCGGCCTCCTTGAATCGGGCAGCCACCGAACGGCGCTCCTCCGGCGTGCTGTTGAGGGGGAGGTGGAAGTCCTTGATGGAGACGTAGCTCAGACCCACGCGCTGGATGGAGCGAATGGCGGCTTCGAGAGGGAATTTCCGCAGGGTGTAGGAGGCGACGCCGGCCTTGAAGCCGCGCCACGGATCGGCGGACCGCCCCTCGGCGGCGACCGCGGCCGCCCCCCAAGCCCCCGGTGCCAGTGGAGCTGCTGCCGCCATGGCCGCCGCCTTGACCAGGTCTCGTCGCTTCATACGCTCTCCTCAAGGTCCGTGAATGCCCGCCACACCAAGTGACCGCGATGAGCCTATCACCAGCAGGTTCCTTCTGTCCCCGAGTTGTCGCTTGACGTCAAGTCGCCAACGATCGGTCCCGGGAAGGGGCCGCGGACGCCTTTCTCGAGCAGCCACCTGCGGGCCTCGGGAGCAGAATCGGGCCCGGCGATGGGCTACGATGCTGGGCCAATCTTGCCCACGGCAAGCTTGACCGCCCGACCTGCTCGAGCCTTCTGCTAGGCTTGCAGTGGCCACTCGCTACGGGAGGACAGAATGATGAGCCGTCGCGATTTCGTTGCCGCCTCGCTGGGAGCATCTCTCTCGCCCGCCATGTCTCAAGCTGCGGCTCGGGAAGGGGCGGAGGGGGCAGGGAGACCGAAATCAGCCCCCCACCTTCTGGAGCTTCGCCGCTATCGGTTTCGCTTCGGACCTATGGAGGCCCGCTTCGCTGAATACGCGAAGAACGTCCTCGTTCCAGCCCTAAACCGGGCGGGCGTGAAGCCCGTGGGCGCGTTCTCCGTTGTCGTCGGTCCGGAAACCCCGGTCGTTTATCTCCTCCTTCCCCATCCGAGCCCCGACTCGGTTCCGGCTCTCGCCGGTCGACTGGGTGCGGACCCGGAGTACCAGCGCGGGGCGGCCGCCTTTCGCAGCTTGCCTGCCAATGACCCGCCTTACGTCCGGCGGGAGTCGTCCTTGATGGTGGCCTTCGACAGCGTGCCCGCGGTCGAGGTCCCCACGGGAGCAGTTGCGGGGGCATCGCGCATTTTCGAGCTGCGGATCTACGAGAGCCACAACGAGAGCGCAAATCTCAAGAAGATCGAGATGTTCGAGAAGGCGGGTGAGATCGAGCTCTTCCGCCGGGTCGGTCTGACGCCCGTCTTCTTCGCCCGCAACGTGGTTGGCCCCGCCCTGCCGTGCCTGACCTACATGCTGGCCTTTGCGGATGCCGCGGCACGGGAGAAGAACTGGGCCATCTTCCGCGAGGACCCGGCGTGGGTGAAGCTCCGGTCGACGCCCGGTTTCACCAACCCGGAGATCCTCTCGAACATAACGAACGTCTTGCTCCGTCCGACCGACTACTCGCAGATCTAATCGCCGGCCTAGGACGGAGATGCGGACAGCCGGACGAATCGCACCCCCGGCAGCCTCGTCCGGCAGCGCTCGGGAACTCGACGTCGGCGCGGAGGCTGCCCGCTAAGGAGCCGTTGGACGGGAACGAAAGCAAGGCCAAGGTATGGGGGGTGCCGACCGTCGAGCGATAGGGAAATAGCGGTGGAAGCCCCGGAGACGCGTCGACTCTACTTCGCGTACGGATCCAACATGGACTCCCGCCAGATGTCGGAGCGCTGCCGCCAGGCCGTGCCTGCCGGTTTGGGGACGCTGCCCGACCACCGTTTCATCATCAACCAACGCGGCGTGGCCTCCGTGGTTCCAAGGCCGGGGGCGAGGGTTCCTGGCCTGCTCTGGTCGCTGACGGTGCAGGACGAGGAAGTGTTGGATCGATACGAAGGAGTACCGAAGGGCCTCTACCGCAAGGTACTGCACAGCATTGAACGTCCCTCCCGTGCGGCGCCCAGCCGGGCTCTGGTTTACGTTGCTTCCGATCAGAAGGCGGGGACACCCCGCGAAGGGTACTTGGAGCAAGTGCTCGCCGCTGCCCAGGCGTTGGGCCTGCCCGCCGAGTACATAGCGGAGCTCGAGACCTGGCGGGTGCCGCCCCCGGTGCCTTGAACGACCCCCCGGGAAGTGGCCACCGGCCGCTTGCTTCCCTTCTGGCTCCGACGCCCCGGGAGCCTTGTGGCGGGGGCGGGGCTGCCCTGGCCAACCTTTCCACGACGTCAGGGCCTTGGTTGACGAAATGCCTTGACAGATAAATTAGTGACTATATATTTAGTTTATGGGACGACGGCCACGGGTCAGCCGAGGCGAGATTCTTCGTGCCGCCCGCGAGGCCTTTGCCGAGCGCGGGTACGAGGGCACCACCCTGGCTGCCATCTCGACCCGGGTGGGGCTGAGCCCCGCGGCGCTGCTCCGCCACTCTCCCACCAAGGAAGCCCTCTTCGCGGCGGCCATGACCGCCAAGGAGACCGAGGAGGAATCCTTGTTCTTCGAGTTCTTGGAGGGCGTCCCGGGCGATGCCGACCCGCGAAAGGTCCTGCGGCGGTTGGCCGAGGGCGTGGTGCCCTTCTTCGAGCTCCGGATCGGGGCGGACGTCGCTAGGTATCTCCACGCTCGGCCGAACCACGAACAAGCCCGCGGTGCCCGCGACATGTCCGAGGCTCCAAGTGAGTTGACCGAGATACGACGTCGGGGCTTCACGGTCATCAGGGACTACATGAGAAGGGCCTCAAAAGCCGGCCGCTTGCGGGTGCTAGACCCCGAGGCGGCCGCAATCGCCTTCATGGGGTCTCTCGTCTCTTACGTTTTCCTTCACCGCATTGCCAAGATCATCGACCCCCCCCTCCCCTTCGACCGATACCTGGACAACCTCATCGGGATTTGGACGCGTGGTGCCATCCGAATCCCCAAGAAAAGGAAGAGATGACAATTTTCCGCCTCCTGGACCGTCTTCAGAGGTACCCGGCGGCGAGGGGGTGGCGAGCTCTCTTGACGAAACGGGGGCCCTTTCCGATGGGGAGGTGTTCATGACCGGCCTCACCCTTGTCCTGGTTTTGTTGATTGTGGACAGCCCCGCGAGCTCTTGGAAGAACCGTCGTGACCACACACTATCCCTGGATGAGGCGCGGGCCTGGGCGCTCGCCCGCAACTACAGCATCGCCAGCGGGCGTGAGGCGCTCTCGAGCGCCGCCGATGAGATCCGACAAGCGGAGGGGGCATACGACTTCACCCTCAACCTCGGGGGAAGCTTCGTGAGCCAGACCAACCCCGCGAACTCCCTGCTCTCCGGAGCTCCCGCGGGCAAGGTTGCACCCAACGAGAAGATCTTGGACTTCACGACCTCCCTCTCGCGCCTGCTGCCCACGGGGGGAACACTTACGCTCCAGGGCGCGGGCGGGCGGGGGACCACGGACAGCACGTTCACACTCCTCTCCCCCAACTACACGACCTCGCTCGGCCTCTTCCTCGCCCAGCCCCTTCTTCGCGACCGGGAGATCGATTCGACACGGCGGGCGATCCGCATCACCCGCACCGAGAGGGACCGCTCCCTGGCCAGCCTCAAGCGCACGGTGGCTCAGACCGTGGCCGCCGTGGAGGCGGCCTATTGGAACCTGGCCGCGGATCAGCAGCGCGTTCACGTCCGGGAGCAGGCGATCGCCCTCGCCGCGGAGCAGCTCGAGGAGACGCGGCAGCGGATCTCCGTGGGACAGCTTCCGTTGACCGACGAAGCCCAGCCCCGGGCGGAGTGGGAGAGGCGCAAGAACGATCTCTTTGCGGCCCAGGAGCAGGCGCTGCGCGCGGAGAACGACCTCAAGCAGCTCATCCTCGACGAGGGGGCGGATCCACTCTGGCAGGAGCGGTTCGTCCCCACGGATCCGGTGGAGACGGTGACCGCCACCGTGGATCTGGCCTCGGCCCTGGCTCGGGCCGCCGAACTGCGGCCCGAGGTCGAGGAGGCGAAGGCGTCGGTGGCGCGGCAGGCCATCGAGATCGCGGCCGCCCGCAACGGGCTAAAGCCGCGGCTCGACCTGACCGCCTCCTACGCCCGGAGCGGTCTCGCCGGAACCCAGAATCCCAATACGGGGGCTCTTGCCACGATCTTCCCGGTCGCGGTTCCAGAAGCCCTGAGCGGTGACCTCGGCCGCTCGTGGGGCACGATTGGCGACAACCTCTTTCCCGACGCTCGCGTCGGCCTGTCCCTCACCGTTCCGATCGGCAACCGCACCGCGAGGGCGGGGCTGGCCGTGGCGCAGGTCGGAGAGCGCCAGGCCGCCATCGGCCTCGCCCAGACCCGGCAAGGCGTGCAAATCGAGGTCCGTAACGGGGCGGCCACGCTCGAGACCACCGCGCAACGGATCGAGGCCACGCGCGCGGGTCGCGAGGCGGCCGAGATCCAGCTTCAGGCCGAAGTCGAGAGGTTCAAGGTCGGTCGGTCAACGAACTTCCTCGTCCTGACGCGCCAGAACGATCTCTCCAGCGCCCGGCTGGAGGAAATCACTGCTCTCTCCGATTATCGGAAGGCGCTTACGGAATTTGCCCGAGCCGCGGGTACGCTTCTGCTAGAACGGAATGTTGCCGTTGGCGAGGAGGGGCCAAGGGGCGAGAAGCCCCTTAGTTCCAAGTGATGAACCCAATGTTGGTAGCCCTTGGCGGCCGGCCGTGGATCACGCCTCCGACGGGCTTCTTCTCGCCCCCGAGAGGAGAGCATGAGAGCTAAGGTCCTCCTCCCCATCGTCTCGGTCATCGTCATAGCGGGGGCGATTCTCTGGGCCTACCCCCGCTTTCTGCGCCCGAGCGCCCTGATCCTCTCCGGAACCATCGAAGCCCGCGACGTCCAGGTGGGATCCCTGGTGGGGGGTCGCATCATGGCGGTCCACGTGGACGAAGGGGCCTCCGTCGTCGCCGGCCAGAAGCTCGTGACTCTCGAGCCCGACCTGCTGGACATCCAGATCCAGGAGCAACGCGCCCAGATCGACCAGGCCCGGGCCCGTCTGGCCCTCCAGCTGGCCGGTCCGCGGGCGGAGGAGACGGCCCGCGCCCGTGTCGACTGGCAGAACGCGGAATCGGAGCGGCACCGGCTGGAGGCCCTCCTCAAGAAAGGCGTGGTCGCTCAGGAGGAGTACGACCGTGCGGACGCAACCGCCAAGATGAAGCTGGAATTGCTGCAGGAGAACGAGCACGGCAGCCGCCGGGAAGACATCGATGCCGCGCGCGGCAATCTGGCCCAGCAGGAGTCCCATCTCGCCTACCTCTTGCGTCAGCGAAAGGAGATGGTGGTGACGGCGCCCGCGGACGGCGTCATCCAATCCTTCAGCCTCCGCCCGGGCGACCTCGTGGCCGCCAACCAGCCGGTGCTGAATCTGCTCGAGACGAGCCAGCTCTGGGTGCGGGTGTACGTCCCGGAGACGGAGATGGGTCTGGTCCGAATGGGACAGGAGGCGTCTCTCGCCGTGGACACATTCCCCCGCCGCGCGTTCCCGGGGAAGATCGTGGAGATTCGAGAGAAGGGCGAGTACACGCCCAGGAACATCCAGACCTTGGACCAGAGGACCGACCTCGTCTTCGGGGTGAAGGTGGCCATCACCCCCACCCCCGAGCTCAAGCCCGGCATGTCCGCCCTCGTGACGCTAAAACCGTAAGGGGAAGCGCGTGTCCACGAGCCCCCTGGCGAACGGCGACTACGGAATCGTGGTGCAAGGTGTGTCCCGCAATTTCGGCGCCTTCCGCGCCCTCGACCGGGTCTCCCTCACGGTGCGGCGGGGGGAGATCTACGGCCTTCTCGGTCCCAACGGGTCCGGCAAGTCGACGCTCATCCGGATCCTCTGTGGCCTGCTCACTCCCACGGAGGGGGAGGCGAGCGTGGACGGGCTCGATGTGCGGAAGGAGGGGGAGGAGATCCGGCGCCGGATCGGGTACGTGCCCCAGCGGTTCTCCCTCTACGAGGACCTGTCGGTTCTGGAGAACCTTGACTTCTTCGCTTCCGTCTACGGGCTCAGCGGAGCGCGCCTAAAGGAGCGCCGGGAGTGGGCCATCGAGCTCACCAAGCTGGAGCCCTACCGGCACCGCTTGGCGGGCCAGCTCTCCGGAGGTTGGAAGCAGCGCCTCTCGCTGGCCGCCGGGCTGATGCACGAACCACGGGTTCTCTTCCTGGACGAGCCCACGGCGGGGATCGACCCCGTTGCCCGCCGCGAGCTTTGGAACCTGCTCTTCGAGCTGGCGGCGAAGGACGTCACCCTCGTGGTCACGACCCACTACATGGACGAGGCCGAGCGGTGCGGAACCGTCGGCTACCTCTATCTCTCCCACCTGCTCATCTCGGGGAAGCCCTCGGACCTTGTCAACCTGCCCGAGGTCACCCCCAAGGGGATGAGGCGCGTCAAGGCCGAGTGTGAGGGGGGCGCGGCCGCGGTCATGGGATATGCGCGCTCGCTGCCCTACGTCGATGATGTGACCATTTTTGGCAATGCCCTCCACATCCTCCTCGACGGCTCCGTCGCCGACGCACAGGTCGCGCGGGACCTCGAGGCCAGGGCCCATGCCGGTGTTCGGATCCATCCCATCGAGCCGGCCCTCGAAGACGTCTTTGTCCGTCTCACGAAGATCCAGGCCTCGCTCCAAGACGGGGCGCCTGTGGAGAGAGCGCAATGAGAGGGTTCTGGGCCGTGCTCCGCAAGGAGGCCATCCAGATGGTGCGGGACAGGGGAACGATGCGCTTTGCCCTGATCATCCCCGTCTTTCAGCTCGGCCTCTTCGGGCTCATCGACACGAACGTGAGGCATGTGCCGACCGCCATCTTCGACCAGAGCCACACCGCCCAGAGTCGGGAGCTCATCCGCGAATTCGTCAACACCAGCTATTTCGACGTGGTGCGCGAATCGTCCTCGCGTCAAGCACTGCGCGAGGAGATCGTGGCCGGCCACGCTCAAGTGGGGATCGAGGTCCCGCCGGACTACGCCCGGAAGCGGCTTGAGGGAAGGCCGGCCGACTTCCTCGTCCTCGTGGACGGCTCCGACGCCTCGGTCTCCGGCCAGGCGCTGGCCGCCGCCAACGGCCTCGCCTTGAGCCAATCCCTGGACGAGCTCACCCGGAAGTACGGCCTCACGGGACTCCCCCTCACGCCCTCCGCCCTCCTCCTCTTCAACCCGGACTCGAGGAGCGCGAACCTCCTCATTCCGGGTCTCGTGGCCATCCTCCTCACCTTTTCCGGGACCGTCCTCGCCGCCTTCTCTATCGTCCGCGAGCGCGAACGGGGGACGCTGGAGCAGCTCATGGTCACACCCGTCTCCCCCCTGGCCGTGGTCGTGGGGAAGCTCCTCCCCTACCTGGCCCTGGGCTTCGTCCAGCTGATCCTGATCCTCCTGCTGATGACCTGGGTCTTCCGCGTCCCCATCCACGGCGACGTCTTCCTGCTGTTGGGCCTTTCCGTCGTCTACCTCTTCGCCCTCCTTGCCACCGGCCTTCTGGTCTCTTCTCGGGCGAACACGCAGATGGAGGCGATGCAGGGCGCCCAAGCCTTCCTCCTCCCCTCCATCATGCTCTCCGGCTACGTGTTCCCGATCGCGTCCCTGCCGCACTTCCTCCAGTTGGTCTCCCGGTTCCTGCCCGCCACGCACTTCATCGCGATCGCCCGGGGCATCATCATCAGGGGGGCCGGTTTCACGGACCTCTGGCCGAACGTGGCCGCGCTCCTCGTCCTTTGCACGATCCTGATTGCCCTCAGCACTCGGGCATTTCGCAAGACGATCTCCTGAGCCGCCAGTCGTCACCACGGCCCGACATCGGTCGGCCGCGTCCGTCTTTGGATCGTCGCGGGGGCGTCAGCTCCGTGCCCAGGGAACGGCATCGAAATGCCGAGAAGAGGAACTCGGATGCCCACCTCGTTGGGCCCCGACTCCTTCCAAGTCACTCTGCACGAATCGTTTGCTCATACGCCCCTTCCGGGTATACGGATTGCGTGCAGGCAGGTGGGGGCCTCACGGGCATTCGCGTGGGGCCGGAGTCTCATTGTGACCTCTATCTTGATCGTCGATCCCGATCCAGCCATCCGGGCCCTCGCGGCGGAGATCCTCGAGCGAGCGGGTGCTGTCTGCACCGTGGGCGACAACCCCCGGCAGGCCGCGCACCTCGCCACCGTCAACCGACCCGACGCGGTGCTCCTGTCGATCGGACCCTCGCTGGAAGGGATCGAGGCCGCCCGCACCATCAAGGCGGAGCGGCCGAAGACGGTCGTGGTGCTCCTGGCTGGCCACGGTGAGGATGCGTATTTGGGCTCGACCGGGAAAACGGGCGCCGACGCGCTTCTCCCCAAGCGGACCCTGCCGAAGACCCTCCTGGCAACCCTCCGCCGGCTCGATGGACCCGCATTTGGAAAGCTGTGGGATGGCCGGGAGCGGCGCCAGAAGCCTCCGGGGGGTCGGAAACCACAAGAGCGGCGCCGTCCCCCGTCGCCTCCAGAGGGGAGGCTCGCTGCTCCTCGCCTCGACATTCACGGCGAGACCTCGGGAAAGCGACCGTCCCTGGTCCGTGAGCCCTCCTCCGGCCTTTCCCGAATCCCGTTCGCGGAACCTTGCGAGCTCCATGGAGTCAAGGGACGGTACGCGGCCAAGATCTGCGACTTGAGCGCCGCCGGCGTGTACGTAGCCCTCGAGCCCGTTCCCGACATCGGCGAGAACTTCGTCATCTCCTTTCCCCTCCCGGGACGGACGGCCCCGCTGTCGGTCGAGAGCGTGGTGAGGTGGCACAATGCCCGGTGGGAACGCAGGGTTCTGGATCTTCCCCCCGGCTGCGGAATGCGTTTCTTGACCCTAACGTCCCCGGATCTTCAACAAATCCACACCCTCGTCAGCAACTACGTGACATCACTCCCGCGGCTCCCCTGGCCGCCTGGACACTGAGGCGCGCGCCAAAAGGGAGTCTCGTCAAAACTAGCCGAGAGAGCCTCTACGGATGGATCTTCCCCCCCGCCCCACCCTCGATGTCTTCTGCGCTGACATAGGCTCGGTCAAGAGAAAACGCTTCGGATGGGCTCACATCACCCCCTCCTCGAGCATCGAACAGGGAGAGGACATACTCGAGCTGATCAGCAGTGTAGCGCGCTGTCTGGCCCGGGCCGGAAAGACGGCGCTCGGGTTCGGATGCCCTTTGTTCGTCCCCGTTGCCGCCGCGGCCAAAGATCTGACGCGGGCTCGGGCGGGAGAAGGCTCCCGGGCATGGTCGGCGGTGGCGGGAGCCGGCATCCTCGCAGCCGGGCTGACGGAAGTGGCGTGGATCCTCAAGCACATCCGCAAAGCGGTGTCCGCGGATGTCCCCTGTATCCTTTCCTGGGATGCGTTCGAGAGGGCTCCGTCGGGGTTCCTGCTCTGGGAAGCCTTCCTGCCGCCCGCGGCAAATGCAGCCTCGCACGCGGACGACGCGCTACGGGCGGCCCGAGCGTTCGTAGAGGCGCTGCCGAGGCCAAGGAGCACTGTCGAGCCGAGGAGGGACGAAGAAGTTTTCTCGCTGCTCGGCGCCGCCCTGGTCTGGTCAGGGTGGAGTACCGACGCCGCGGTCCTCAAGGAGCCGTGCCTGGTCATCAAGACCGGCGAATCCGCCGGATCCCAGCGACCCTCGGCCCGGCTCAGATCGCCCTCGGCCGGACGCGACGACTAGCCGCCCTCGA
>DATMQU010000475.1:0-2033 GCA_035566715.1 Vicinamibacteria bacterium | reverse complement strand
GGAGATCACCTTTGCCGCCGCCGCCACCACCGCCGCCATCGTGGCCATCTTCCTCCCCGTGGCCTTCATGAAGGGCATCATCGGCAAGTTCTTCTTCCAGTTCGGGGTCACCATTTCCGTGGCCGTGCTGCTCTCGCTCCTCGAGGCCCTGACGCTCGCCCCCATGCGCTGCTCCCAGTTCTTGGAGGTGGGGGAGCGGCAGGGGCGGTTCGGCCGGGCCGTGGAACGCCTCTTCCACCGGCTCTCCGGGTCCTACCTGACGTTCTTGAAGCCGGCGCTTCGGCACCGGCTCTGGGTCCTCGCGGGCGCGCTCGCGTTCTTCCTGCTCTCCCTCGGGCTTCTGGGGCTGCTCCGCATGGAGTTCATTCCCAGCCAGGACACAAACATGTTCATGGCCCGGATCCAGACCCCGGTGGGCACCAGCCTCGACGCCACCAACCGCGCCTTCAAGCAGGCGGAGGAGTTCCTGAGCACGCGGCCCGAGGTGGAGCGCTACTTCGGCGTCATCGGGGGCTTCGGAGGGGGCGAGGTCAACACCGGCTTCGTCTTCGTCACCCTGAAGGAGCCCGGTCAGCGTCCGCGCGACCCCGGCGCGGGGCGCCGCCTCAGCCAGCAGGAGCTGATGGACGTGGTCCGCCGGGCCTGGAACCAGATACCAGGTGTCCGCGCGATCATGCAGGATCCCTCCCAGCAGGGCTTCAGCACCAGCCGCGGGTTCCCGGTGGAGCTCGCGATCCGCGGCCGGGACTGGGAGACCCTCGCCCACGCCACCCAGGAGCTGACGGAGCAGATGCGCCAGTCCGGCCTCGTCACCGACGTGGACAGCGACTACCAGGTGGGGATGCCCGAGGTCCAGGTCGTGCCCGACCGCAACCGGGCCGCCGACCTCGGGGTCAGCATGGCGGACATCGGGGAGACGGTCAACGCCGCCATCGGCGGGGAGCGGGTGGGGAAGTTCAAGGACAAGGGGCGCCGCTACGATATCCGCGTCCGCCTCCTCGCCCCCCAGCGGGGTCGCCCCGAGGACATCGACCGCCTTCTGGTGCGGACCGCGGGCGGATCGCTGGTGCGCCTGGGCGACCTGGTGCGCATCGAGCAGCGGCCGACCCTCCAGGCCATCACCCGCAAGGACCGGGAGCGCGCGATCACGGTCTTCGCGAACGTGCTCCCGGGGGTCTCCCAGGCGGAGGCCATCCGGGTCTCCCAGGAGCTAGCGCGGAAGATCCTGCCCGACGGCTATCGGGCCATCCCCTCCGGGAGCAGCCAGGCCTTCCAGGAGTCCTTCAGCTCCCTCTTCTTCGCCTTCGTCATGGGCCTGGCCGTGGCCTACATGGTCCTGGCCGCGCAGTTCAACGCCTTCACCCACCCCCTGACCGTGCTCCTCGCCCTCCCCTTCAGCATGAGCGGGGCCCTTCTCGTCCTCTGGGTGAGCGGCCAGTCCATGAACGTCTACAGCATGCTCGGCCTCATCCTTCTCATGGGCATCGCCAAGAAGAACTCGATCCTCCTCGTCGACTTCACCAACCAGATCCGGGAGCGGGGGCGCGGGCGCGAGGAGGCCCTGCTCGAGGCCTGCCCCATCCGGCTGCGGCCCATCCTCATGACGTCCATGGCCACCATCGCGGGCGCCTTGCCCGCCGCCCTTGCCCTCGGCCCCGGGGCGGAGACCCAGCGGCCCATGGCCCTCACCCTCGTGGGGGGCATGTTCGTGTCCACCATCCTCACCCTCTTCGTCGTGCCCGCCGCCTACAGCGTGCTCGACGATGTCGTGGTGTGGAACCAGGAGCGGCGCCGCCGGGGCGCCGCCCTGCTTCCCGAGCTTCGCGCCCTACGCGCGCGGCGGGTGCGGCCCTCGCAGGTCGAGGGCTAGATGGGGGAGAATGGACGGGGGGGAGGTGAGCGATGCGGTTCGGCGGTAGCAAGCTGAGAATGCCGTCCCCGGCGGAGGCGCTGCCGGGCCGGGCCGAACGCATGCCCGTGCCCGCCCGGCATTTCGTGCTGGGCACGCCGCTGCTTCCTCCCTTCCCCGGGAA